>NZ_BOCG01000497.1 GCF_016587775.1 Lactobacillus nasalidis
CGCCCAGGCGGCTGCGGTGGCAATGACCCGCCACTCCAGCGGCATGACGGCCAGCGAAATCGCCAAAGAAGCGGTGAACATCGCCGCCGACATCGACGTCTTTACTGATCACCAAATCATTACAGATGAAATCGAGGAAAAATAGGGATGAAAGAGAAAACGCCAAAGCAGATCGTTGAGCTGCTGGACAAGTACATTGTCGGGCAGTCCTCAGCCAAGAAGTCAGTGGCCATCGCCTTGTACAACCGCTACCGCCGGGCTCAGCTGCCTGAAGACGTGCAAAAAGACATCACGCCCAAGAACATTTTGATGGCCGGACCGACCGGGGTCGGCAAGACGGAAATCGCCCGCCGCCTGGCAGACATCGTGGACGCGCCTTTTGTCAAGGTTGAAGCCACCAAGTTTACCGAAGTCGGCTATGTCGGCCGCGACGTAGAATCAATGGTGCGCGACCTGGCCAATGAAGCCGTCCGCATCGTTGAAAAGGAAGAGTTCGCCAAGGTTGAAGGCCAGGCCCGCCGGGAAGCCGACAAGACTCTGGTTCGCCTGCTGGTGCCAGGCGTCAAGCGAAACAACCGGCAAAACCAGATGCAGCAGATGCAGGAAATGATGCAGAGCCTGCTGGCTGGGGGCACGATGCCGGAAGAAAGCGAAGAAGTGACCGACGAGATCCGCAACCAGCGCCTCAGCGTGGCTGAGAAACTGGACCGGGGGCTTTTGGAAAACGAAGAAGTCACTGTTGAAGTCGAGCAGGCTCCCAAAGTCAACCCGATGGGCGACATGATGGGACAGATGGGGATGGACATGTCCAGCATGCTGGGCGACATGCTCCCTAAGAAGAAGGTCAAGCGGACCTTGCCGGTCAGCCAGGCCAGAAAGCTCCTGGTTCAAGAAGAAGAGCGCAAGCTGGTCGACTATGACGCAATGTACCAAAAAGCCATCGACCGGGCCGGCCAAAGCGGGATCATCTTCATCGACGAAATCGACAAGATCACGGCTGCTGACAAGCGCAATTCAGCCGGCGTCTCCAGAGAAGGGGTACAGCGCGACATTTTGCCAATCGTCGAAGGCTCGACCGTCACGACCAAGTACGGCCCGCTGTCAACGGACCACATTCTCTTCATCGCTGCCGGGGCCTTTGCGGAAAGCAAGCCAAGCGACTTGATTCCAGAACTGCAAGGCCGCTTCCCGATCAGAGTCGAACTGAATGCCCTGACCAAGGAGGACTTCGTCAGAATTTTAAAGGATCCGCAGAACTCGCTGCTTAAGCAGTACATTGCCTTGCTCAAGGCGGACGGAGTGGATCTGGTCTTTACTGCCGAAGCGGTTGACAAGATTGCCGAGATCGCCTTTGAGGTCAACCAGGGCACTGACAACATCGGGGCCCGGCGCTTGGCGACGATTCTGGAAAAGCTGCTTGAAGAAGTCCTCTATGAGGGTCCGGACATGGAAATGGGGCAGATCACCATCACCCAGGCATACGTGGAGCAGAAGCTGAACGACATCGTCAAGAACAAGGATCTGACCAAGTTTATCCTGTAAAAGAAATTTTTAGTGAAAAGATGCAATTGAGTTTAGGAGAGCAATAAGCATAAAGGGGCAAAAAAATGGATTATACTATCGAAAACGAAATCCTCAAGGTCAAGGTGTCGTCTCACGGCGCGGAACTGCAGAGCATTGTCGGCAAGCACATCGGCAACGAATATCTTTGGCAGGCTGATCCGGAAGTCTGGGGCCGGCACGCGCCAGTTTTGTTCCCGATCGTCGGCAAGCTGAAGAACGATGAATACCGCTATCAAGGCAAGAGCTACCACATGGGCCAGCACGGTTTTGCCCGGGACATGGACTTTACCCTGGAAGAGCAGAGCAAGGAGAAGCTGACCTTCCTGTTGACCGACACGGAAGAAACCAGAGCGGTTTACCCGTTCAAGTTTGAGTTCCGGGTGAGCTATGAACTGCTGAACAACATGATCAAGGAAAGCTTCCAGGTTACCAACAAGGGTGACTCGGACATGATCTTCGGCGTTGGCGGCCACCCGGGCTTCAACCTGCCGGTTGAAGACGGCGTCAACAAAGACGACTTCTACCTGCAGATCAATCCGGCCAAGCCCCGGGTGCAGGTGCCGCTGGAAAACGGCTGCCTCAACTGGAACAAGCGGTCACTGGCACCGACGGAATCGCTGATCACGATTACCGATGACCTGTTCAAAAACGATGCCATGGTGCTGGTGATGCGGCACCCGGACAACAAGTTCTCGATCAAGACCGAGACCAGCCGCTTCCACATCAACGTGCGGACCGATTCGGCCCCGTACGTGGGCATCTGGTCCCAGTACCCGAAGACGGCCAATTACATCTGCATCGAGCCGTGGTGGGGAATTGCCGATTTGACTGATACTGACGGAGACATTGAGCACAAGCAGGGGATGAACCGGCTGGCCAGCGGCGAAAGCTTTGACGCCAGCTTCCGGATGTCCTTCCACAGCAAGGTGCGCAGCGAATAGCGCGAAAGCTGCCCAGACGGGCAGCTTTTTTGCTGGAAAAAATTGCCGAAAATCCTGCAAGCGGAAACAAAACGCCCGTTTTGGACTATAATTAAAGTGGATAAAGCGTGTGTTTGTTTTTGTGTGTTTGGAGGGCAAAAAAATGAAGAAATTATCCAGTATTCTGCTTGCCGGCGCGCTTTTGCCGGTCTGCCTGCTGGCGGCAGGGAAAAGCGAGGCCAGCCAGGCTGATGATTATGTGCCCCAGGTCCGGAATCTGCGGCTGCTTGCCGGCAATTACTGCATTGCCCGGGATCTGGTCAAGAATGCCAGCTCCCTGCCGGCGGACACGGTGTATGAGTTTGTGCCGGAGCCGGATTTTAAAAAGGCCGGTCGCTACCAAACCCGGGTGCGGCTCTTGTACCCGGACAACTCCGTGGAAACCAGCCGGAAGGTAACCGTTACTGTCTGCCAGCACGCCTTTGAGCTTAAGCGCGGCAAAAAGTCAAAGGCCAAAAAGCATCGCAAGAGCGATGCCAAGCGTTATGAGGCCAAGGTAAAGAACCGGACCACGGCCTTCGGGAAGGCTTTTAAGTCTAAGCGTCTCGTTACCAACCGTTCCAGTCTGCCCAAGAAGACCAGCTTTCGCTTTGCCCGCGTCCCGAACTTCAAGCGGGCGGGAAGCTACTATACTTCCATTCAAGTGACTTATCCGGACAAGAGCCGGAAGTACACGCGTCTGGTCAAAATCACGGTCAAGCGGCAGCCTGACAAGAAAAAGTACCAGCCGAAAGTTCAAGGACGAACCGTCAGCTATGGAGCCAAGCTGACTGCCAAGTCTTTGGTGAAAAATGCTGCCAGCCTGCCAAAGAAGACGGCTTACGCCTTTGCGCAGAAGGTCAGCTCGCGGCGGGCAGGAACTTATTATGTTGCCGTCCGCGTGACTTACCCGGACAAGAGCTGGGAGCTGACGCCCCTGGTCAAGCTGGTCGTCAAAAAGCAGCCTGACAAGGACCGCTACCAGGCCCTCGTCAGTTCAGCCAAGGTGACCCTGGGCCGGAAATTGACCGCTAAGTCCCTGGTAAAAAATGCCGCCAGTCTGCCCAAGAAGACCGTCTACCGCTTCAAGCCGCAGCCCAACTGGCAAAAAGCCGGCAGCTACCGCTGCC
>NZ_BOCG01000498.1 GCF_016587775.1 Lactobacillus nasalidis
CGAGGTGGCAGTTGACGGCCTTCCGGTCAGCTACCAGCAATACCACTATTTCCTGCTCAACAAGCCGGCCGGCGTTTTGTCGGCAACTGAAGACGCCCGGCAAAAGACGGTGCTTGACCTGCTCAAAAAGCAGGACCGCTACCAAAAGCTGGCCCCGGTTGGCCGCCTGGACAAGGACACGACGGGCTTGCTGCTGTTGACCAATGACGGCCAGCTGGCCCACGAACTGCTGGCCCCGGAATATCACGTGGCCAAGACCTACTATGCCTTGCTGGCCGGGGTGGCCGACGAGCAGACCAAGCAGGCTGTGGAAGCCGGCTTGACCTTGAAGGACGGCACGGCCCTCAAGCCGGGCAAGCTGCGGATTTTGTCCCAGGATCCGGATAAGGACCGGTCGGAAATCGAGATCGTCATCACTGAGGGCAAGTACCACCAAGTCAAGCGGATGTTTGCCTCGCAGGGGATGAAGGTCCTGAAGCTGAAGCGGCTCAAGATGGGCCCGCTGGCTCTGCCAGCCGATCTGCCGGCAGGGAACTACCGGGAGCTGACAGCCGGTGAACTTGCTGCTTTAAAGCAACTTTCCCTTTAATGCCCCGTGAAATTATGCTATACTTTGTGACAAAGCAATGATCAAGAGGTGGGGCTTCATGACAGAGAAAGGTCACAAAGCTGAGAGACCGGAAGCCGCCTGGTAGCTTGATTCGCTGATCGACTGAAGCCAGAGTAAGTTGATCCGGTATTCGCGCCGTTACCGCACTTAAGCGGAGCATTATGCTCAAGTTAGGTGGTACCGCGGTTATGCAAATCGTCCTAGACATTTACTTGTCTGGGACTTTTTTATTGGAGGAAATTTATGACAGAATTAGCACCAAAATACAACCCGCAAGAGGTTGAAGCCGGTCGCTATCAAGAATGGCTGGACGAAGACCTGTTCAAGCCTTCCGGTGACCAAAAGGCCAAGCCGTATTCAATTGTTATTCCGCCGCCAAACGTAACTGGCAAGTTGCACTTGGGGCACGCCTGGGACACTGCCATTCAGGACACCTTGATCCGCTACAAGCGGATGCAGGGCTACGACACCCTGTATCTGCCGGGGATGGACCACGCCGGCATCGCCACCCAGGCCAAGGTTGAAGCCCGTCTACGCGAGCAGGGCGTCAGCCGCTATGACCTGGGCCGGGAAAAGTTTGTTGAAAAGGTCTGGGAATGGAAGGACGAATACGCCAACATCATCAAGAGCCAGTGGCAAAAGCTGGGCCTGTCTCTGGACTACAGCCGGGAGCGCTTCACTCTGGACAAGGGGCTTTCCAAGGCGGTCCGCCGCGTTTTCGTGCAGCTGTACAATGAAGGCCTGATCTACCGCGGCGAATACATCATCAACTGGGACCCGAAGCTGCGCACGGCCCTGTCTGACATCGAAGTCATCCACCAGGACGACCAAGGCGCCTTCTACCACATCAACTACCCGCTGGCAGACGGCTCAGGCAGCGTTGAAATCGCGACTACCCGGCCGGAAACCATGTTCGGCGACACTGCCGTTGCCGTGGCACCGGGGGATGAACGCTACAAGGACCTGGTTGGCAAGAAGCTGATTCTGCCGCTGGTTGGCCGGGAAATCCCGATCATCGAAGACCAGCACGTTGATCCGGAATTCGGGACTGGTCTGGTGAAGATCACTCCAGCCCACGACCCGAACGACTTTGAAGTCGGCAACCGGCACGACTTGCCGCGGATCAACGTGATGAACGATGACGGGACCATGAATGACAAGGCAGGCAAGTACGCCGGCATGGACCGCTTCGACTGCCGCAAGCAGCTGGTTGAAGACCTCAAGGCCGAAGGCTACCTGACCAAGGTTGAGCCGATCGTCCACTCAGTTGGTCACTCAGAACGTTCCGGCGTACAAGTTGAACCGCGCCTGTCAACTCAGTGGTTTGTCAAGATGCAGCCGCTGGCCGACAAGGTTTTGGAAAACCAGAAGACTGAAGGCAAGGTCAACTTTGTTCCAGAACGCTTTGAAGGCACCCTGGAACACTGGATGGAAAACGTGCATGACTGGGTTATCTCCCGTCAGCTCTGGTGGGGCCACCGGATTCCGGCTTGGTACAACAAGCAGACCGGGGAAATGTATGTCGGCGAGGAAGCACCGGCTGACATTGAAAACTGGGACCAGGACCAGGATGTTCTGGACACCTGGTTCTCCAGTGCCCTGTGGCCATTCTCCACTTTGGGCTGGCCGGATGAAAACTCCGCTGACTTCAAGCGCTACTTCCCGACCAACGCCCTGGTGACGGGCTATGACATCATCTTCTTCTGGGTTTCCCGGATGATCTTCCAAAGCCTGCACTTCACCGGCAAGCGGCCATTTGACAACGTGGTTCTGCACGGCTTGATCAGAGACGAACAGGGCCGCAAGATGTCCAAGTCCCTGGGCAACGGGATCGACCCGATGGACGTCATCGACAAGTACGGCGCCGATGCCCTGCGCTGGTTCCTGTTGAACGGGACCGCGCCTGGCCAGGACACCCGTTTCAGCTACACCAAGATGGATTCTGCCTGGAACTTTATCAACAAGCTTTGGAACGCCAGCCGGTTCGTTATCATGAACCTGCCTGAAGATGCCAAGCCAGCCCAAAAGCCGGATACGAGCACGTTCGACCTGGCTGATGCCTGGATTTTTGACCGCTTGAACCATACGGTCAAGGAAACCAACCGTCTCTTTGACGAATTCCAATTCGGCGAAGCCGGCCGGGAAATGTACAACTTTATCTGGAACGACTTCTGTGACTGGTACATCGAAATCTCCAAGGTAGCCCTGTACGGCGACGATGCTGAGCTCAAGGCCCGCAAGCAGGCCAACTTGACCTGGATTCTGGACCAGATCCTGCGCTTGATCCACCCGATCATGCCATTCGTAACGGAAAAGCTCTGGTTGTCAATGCCGCATGAAGGCAAGTCCATCATGACTGCCGCTTACCCGGTGGCTCATGATGAATTTGACAATGCCAAGGCTGACGACGACATGGCCTTCTTGATCGAAATCATCAAGGCTGTCCGGACCATCCGGATGGAAGTCAACGCGCCAATGTCCAGCGCCATCGACATCTTGATCCAGCTGGATGACGAAAAGAACGAAGCCATCCTGCGGGACAACATGGAATACGTTGAAAACTTCCTGCACCCGAAGAAGCTGGAAATTTCCGGCAAGATCAACGCTCCGAAGCTGGCCAAGACGGCCGTGATCGCCGGGGCACAGATCTACGTTCCTCTGTCAGAACTGGTTGACCTGGACGAAGAAATTGCCAAGATGAGCAAGGAAGAAAGCCGGCTTGAGGCTGAAGTGGACCGCGCAAGCAAGAAGCTGGCCAACAAGGGCTTTGTCGACCATGCTCCGGCAGCTGTCGTTGAGAAGGAAAAGGGCAAGCTGGCCGAATACGAAAGCCAGCTGGCCGGCGTGAGAGACCGCATCAAAGAATTGAAAGAAAGTCGTTAAAGACGTGAAATTTAAGACAGTCAACGAACTTACCGATTATTTGTATCACTTGCCCCGCTTGCACGAAAAGAGCGATCTGACCTATGTCAAAAGAGTGCTCAAGGCCTTGGGCCAGCCGCAAGACCAGGTCAAGTGCTGCCACATTACTGGAACCAATGGCAAGGGCTCGACTGCATATTACCTGAGCAATCTGCTCCAAAAGGCCGGTCAGCAGACTGGCCTTTTTGTTTCGCCATTTATCGTCCGCTTCAATGAGCGCATCCAGCTCAACGGGCAGGCGATCGCAGATGAAGAGCTCCTGGAAGCAGCCAACAGGGTAGAGGAAGCCGTTGACCGCCTAAGAGAAAGTGATCCCGGCTTTGCCTTGGTGACTTTTGAATACGAGGTGGCCATGGCTTTTGACTACTTTGCCCGGAAAAAGTGCGACTACGCGGTTATCGAGGTCGGCATCGGGGCTGAGCACGACAAGACCAACGTGATTACTCCCGCGGTCAGCTTGATCACCACGATCGGCATGGACCACGAGCAGATCATCGGGCCGACCCTGGCCGACATTGCCCGGGAAAAAAGCGGGATCATCAAGCCCGGCGTTCCGGTCGTGCTTGGCGATATTCCGCCTGAAGTGCAGGGAATCATCGAGGACAAAATCCGCCGGGATGCCAGCCCGGCCAGCTGGCTGGGCCGCGATTTTCAAGTTCAAGTCCAGGCAGACGGCTGCCAGCTTTTGCTTGGCAGCAAGGAATACCGGCTGCCGGCCTGGCCTTTGGCGGAAG
>NZ_BOCG01000499.1 GCF_016587775.1 Lactobacillus nasalidis
CCATGGTCACGTAATTGCCGATCCGGACCTCAGCGGCGTCAATGATCATCAGGCCGCTGCCGGCCAGGAAATGGTGGCCGATATGGATGTTCGGCCCGTTCTGGCAGCTGAAGCTGCTGCCAAAAGAAGCCTGCTCGCCCAGGTCCCCCAGGTGCATCTTCAAGCGCAGCAGCTGGGCCGGCCGGTCCAGATTGTTGCCCTGGCGGAATTCGTCATTCCAGATGATGCCCGCTTCCTGGTAGTGCTCCACTTCCGCTGCCGTGAGCCGGTAAAGCTGGCCGGAGCGCATTTTGTCTAATTCATTCATTGTCTTTTCCTTTGGTGATTTTTCAAGCTAAATCAATTATAAGCGAAAAAGTTTTAGAAGGAAAAGGTTGCCTGGACCGGTCAGATCATGTTGGCGCTGGTCACATAGGCCCGCTGGCCCGGCATCTGCGCGACCAGCTGCAGGCGCAGGCGGCCGGCGTAATCGCCGATCTGGAAATTTCTCTCGGCAATCTGTCCGCCGGCCTGGCTGGCCATGCGCTTGACCAGGGCAAAAAATTCTTTCTTGAAATTGGCTTCATAATCGCCTTCCTGCAGGCGCAAGGCGCTGATCCAGCTCTGGGAGGCCTTGTTGGCATAGATCGTCTCCAGCTCCCCGCCCCGGTCCAGAATGATCATGACCGGCACGGTTTCCGTCAGTTCCTGGTCGTTTTTCTCAATGAAAGGATGCAAAACGTCCAAAACGTTCACCCGGCCGATTTCCCGGTAAAAATTACGCTCGCTCGTCCCCTCAAAGACCAATCCCCGCTGCTTCATCTTGGCCGTCACTTCCGCTTCTGGCAGCGGCTGGGAGAAGTAGAAGCCCTGGGTCAAAACGCAGCCAAGAGAGTGCATGAAGTCGTACTCGTCCTTGGTTTCCACCCCTTCAGCCAGGGTGCCGATGCCCAGCCTTTTGGCCATGTCGATCACGTCCATCAGGATGGTCGGGGTCTTTTCATTGGCATGGCGCAGGAAGGCCATGTCGATCTTGAGCAGGTCGAAGTCGAAATTCTGCAGGCTGTTCAGGGAAGAAAAGCCGCTGCCGAAGTCGTCCAGCCAGACCTGGTAGCCGTCCTCGTGAAAGCGGGTGATGTGCTCTTTGATGGTGGCTTCGGAATTGTTGAGCAGGGCTGACTCGGTGATTTCGATTCTGATCTGGCCGCGCCCGATGCCCCGGGCAGCCAGAATGCCGTTGATCCGCTCGTGCAGGTCGCTCAATTCCAGGTCATAGCGCGACAGGTTGACCGACACCAGCGGGGCCGGCCGGCCTTCCCGCGCGGCAGTCTCCAGGTCGCGGCAGACCAGTTCCAGGATGTGCAGATCCAGCTTGTGAATCAGGTGCCCGCGTTCCAGAACCCCGATGAATTCCGCCGGGTTCAAAAAGCCGTATTGGGGATCGACCCAGCGGGCCAGGGCCTCGTAAGCGGTGATCTTGCCGCTGAAAGTGTCAATGATTGGCTGGTAGTAGACCTTGATCCAGCCCTTGGCGGCTGCCTCGTCGATATGGCCCAGCAGGTAGTTGGCCAGGGTCAGCTCCGCCTCCATTTTCGGCTCATAGCGGCAGTAGTAGTTCTGGTAGTTGCCGACCGCGTTGTTGGCCGCGATTCTGGCCTGGTCCATGACGAAAGAAACCTGCTGCTCGCTGCCCGACAAGGGGTAGATGCCCGCCCTGATCGAGGCCCCGAAGGCTTCATCGCTGATGATGGCGTCGTGGACGCGGCGGATGGCCTGGTCGGCCCGGTCATCGGCAATGATCGTGTAAAAGTGGTCCGCCACCGGCCGCACCAGCCAGGGGCTGCCCACTTCCTGGCCGATCACCTGCGCCAGGCGCTTCAAAAGCTCGTCGCCGGCCTTCAAGCCGTGCTCTTTGTTGAAGACCTTGAAATTGCTGATGTCAAAGTACACCAGGTCCAGCTTCAAGTCCGGGTCGGCCTGGGCCTCGCGCAAAAGGCGGCTGACCTCCCGGCGGAAGGCAGTCACGCTGCACAGGTTGGTCACGCTGTCTGCCGGCAGGCCCTTCTCCGCGTAGACCGAATGCCGCAGCAAAGCCGCCATGTGGCTGGAGGCAATCTGCATGGCATAAACGGACAGGCTGACGCTGGCCGGATTGTCGACGCCGATGAAGCCGGCCTGGTTGGCCTCAAAATAAAAGGGGCACAGGACCAGCTGGCTGATCCCCTGGCGGCTGAAGACGCCGTAAAG
>NZ_BOCG01000500.1 GCF_016587775.1 Lactobacillus nasalidis
CGCAGGCTACGGCTCCCTTGGCCGCAAATTCCGGAGCCGCCTGGACCGTGAAGGCCGGGCTGGCCTGCAGCTCCTGTTTCAAGTCAACCGGCCAGCCGCGGTAGTCCACCTTGGCGAAATCCGGGTAGGCCAGGCTGGCGCAGGCCCGGGCCGCGGCTTTCTGCGTTTCTTCAAACCATGCTTGTGCAGTCATTGCCGCCTCCTTAAACGTCTTCGTCCGTCAGTTCGATGTCCAGGCCCAGCTCGTCGCGCAGCTTGGTGTAGCCCTCTTTTTCCAGGCGCTTGGCCAGGTCCGGGCCGCCTTCGGCCACGACCCGGCCGCCCATCATGACGTGCACCTTGTCCGGCACCACGTAGTCCAGCAGCCGCTGGTAGTGGGTAATCATCAAGGCCCCGAAGTCCGGCCCCCGCAGCTCGTTGACGCCCTTGGAAACTACCTTGAGGGCATCGATGTCCAGACCGGAGTCGATTTCGTCGAGGATGGCGAACTTGGGCTTGATCATCATCATCTGCAGGATCTCGTTGCGCTTCTTTTCACCGCCGGAAAAACCGTGGTTCAAGTAGCGCTGGGCCATTTCGGCCTTCATGTCCAAAAAGTCCATCTTTTCATACAGTTCCTGCAGGAATTCCCGGGCCGGCACCGGATCTCCCTCGGGCCGGCGGGCGTTCAATGCCCCGCGGATGAATTCAGCGTTGCTGACGCCGGGAATCTCCGCCGGATACTGCATGGCCAAAAAGAGCCCAGCCCTGGCCCGCTCGTCAACCGGCAGGTCCAGCAGCTCCTGGCCGTCCAGCTTGACGCTGCCCTGGGTCACCTGGTAAGCCGGGTTGCCCATCACGGCTTCTGATAAGGTTGACTTACCAGTCCCATTTGGTCCCATAATGGCATGAATCTCGCCGGTCCGCAGCTTCAGGTTCACTCCCTTGAGAATTTCCTTGCCGGCAATTTTTACGTGCAAATCAGTAATTGTTAATTCTGACATGACTCACCTCAACTAGTCTCTACAAAATTTAGTGTCATGCTTAGTTATAACATACTATAGCTAGTGGTTACACCCGGTCAGGGGAAAAAAGCGGCATTTTTTGAGATATTGCAAATCATCGGCATAATCAGCGATTTTTTTAGAAAAAAGGGCCTGGCGGCCAAATTCGGTTGACAAAAAAATAATGACTGCTACAATAGCTAGAAATAATTTAGTAAATATGAAAAGAGCATTACCAACCGTGAAATATTCTAAGAAGAAAGACTTATCACAAGACATTCAAGTCAAGCACTTCTCCGAATTGTCAGCCAGAGAAGTTTTCTGCATTTCCAGAATCCGCGATGAAGTTTTCGTCTCCGAGCAGCAGATCACCGTTCCGGAGCTGGACGACCAGGACCTGGATGCCTACCACGTTTTCCTGCTGAACGAAGAAGCAACTGACTCCCTGGCCGCTGCCCGCTTCTTTAACGATGACGGCCGCTACTACATCGGCCGCGTCGCCGTGCAAAAGAGCGCCCGGCACCGGGGAATTGCCAGCCAGCTTTTGCGGGCGATCGAGCAGTACGTTTCTGAAAACCAGCTCACGACGGAGCTCTACCTGCACGCCCAAGCCAGTGCCCGGGACTTCTACCTGGCCAACGGCTACCATGACGTCGGCCCGGTCTTCATGGAAGCCGGCATCCCCCACCAAATGATGGTCAAGTCCATTGCCTA
>NZ_BOCG01000501.1 GCF_016587775.1 Lactobacillus nasalidis
ATCAAACTCGCTATCTACCACGAATGGGTAGACGATCATAGAAGAGGCACCTACCTCAGCCGAAAATATGGGATGGAGCGTGGAGGAATCCAATATTTGGTAGACTTGATCCAAAAGCATGGCGAAGCCATTTTGGATCGCCCTCAACAGAAATATACTGCTGATTTCAAGCTCGCTGCCATTGATAGAGTTCTGCTAGGTGGTGAAGCTCTTAGGCAGGTTTCCTTAGACTTAGGGCTTACGAATCAAGGAATTCTTGCAAATTGGCTTCGTTCTTTCAAAGAAAACGGGTATACTGTCATTACCAAGAAGAAAGGTAGACCACCCAAGAATGCCCAAAAGCAAGGACAAACAACGGATCAAAGAGCTGGAAGAGCAGGTAAAGAGGCTTACAGTCGAGCTTGCATACATAAAAAAATTGGAGGCCTTAATTCAAGAACGCAAGAGCCAAGAAAAGAAGAATTAGCTCGTGCAATCACTGAATTAAGGCAAGAATTGCGGCTTAGCGTCAAGTACATTATCGACGTTATTAATGCCAATCCTGGATTGCCTCATATCTCAAGAAGCAACTATTACTATCAGACCCATAAGCCAGATAAGGCTTCTGGTAACCAGAAGCTGATGGATAGAATCAAAGAGATCTATCTTGAACACAGCCAGCGCTATGGGTACCGGAGAATCTATGGACAGCTTCGACGGGAAGGCTATGAGATCAATCATAAGAAGGTGCAGAGGCTCATGCAAAATCGGCATCTCAATCCGCAAGAGACGTAAATACAGCAGCTATTACGGCGTTCAAGGCAAGATCAAGCCAGACTTAATCAAGCGCAATTTCTACGCAATTATTCCCGACAGACATTGGTTTACCGACGTGACTGAATTCCATCTTAAAGATCAAAAGCTCTACCTTTCTCCAATTATCGATGGTTATACCCAAGAAATCATCTCCTACAACATTTCTAGGCACCCAGACCTTAAGCAAGTGATGACCATGCTAGATGACGCATTTGAGAAGCACCCGGCTCTTAACGGGCTTATTTTCCACTCAGACCGTGGCTGGCAATATCAGCACCAAGCATATCAAGCCGCTCTGGCTAACAGAGGGATCGATCAGAGTATGTCCAGATTGGGTAATTCTCTTGATGACGGCTTAATGGAGGGCTTCTTCGGCATTCTTAAGCGGGAGATGTTCTACGGCCAAGAACATAAATACAAGGACTTAAATGAGCTTGAGCAAGCTATTCACAAATACATCGATTACTACAACAACGTAAGAATCAAGACAGGACGAAAAAACATGACCCCGATTGAATATCGGAATCATGTTTTAACAACCTTAACGGTGTAATACTAAATTGTCCCAATTTTGGGGGTCACATCAAAACGGTTTTTGCTTTGTTTTCGTTTTTTACCGTCTTACAGGGTCCATGGGTCCTGCAAAACGATGGTTTGTTCACGGTCTGGGCCGACGGAAACAGTGACGACCGGGATGCCGGTGATCTCACTGATCCGCTTGACGAAGTTCTGCGCGTTTTCTGGCAGGTCTTCCCAGCTCTTGGCACCAGTGATGTCTTCGTCCCAGGCTGGCAGTTCCTCGTAAACTGGCTGGCAGGCTTCAACTTCCTTCAAGTTGGCCGGGTAGTAGTCGATCTGCTTGCCGTTCAAGTCGTAAGCCACGCAGACCTTGATCTTGTCAAAGCCGCTGAAGACGTCCAGCAGGTTCAGACTCAAGGCGTTGATGCCGGCTACGCGCTTGGCGTGGCGGAGGGCAACTGAGTCAAACCAGCCGACCCGGCGCGGACGGCCAGTAACCGTGCCGTATTCGTGAGCGATGTCACGGATCTTGTCGCCGATTTCGTCGTGCAGTTCAGTTGGGAATGGGCCGGCACCGACTCTGGTGGTGTAGGCCTTGCAGATGCCCAGGACAGTCTTGATCCGGTTGGCCCCGATCCCGCTGCCGGAAGCAATCCCGCCGGAAACGGAGTTGGAAGAACTTACGAATGGGTAGGTACCCTGGTCGATGTCCAGCATGATCCCTTGGGCACCTTCAAAGAGGACCTTTTCGTCCTTGTCCAGAGCATCGTTGACGTAGACTGAAGTGTCGCAGACGTACTTGGCGATCCGCTTGCCGTATTCAACGTACTTGTTGTAGATTTCGTCGTAGTCCATGGCTGGCTTGCCGTAAACCTTGGTGAAGAGCGCGTTCTTGCTTTCCAGGTTGAAGCGGAGCTTTTCGGCAAAAGTTTCCGGATCGATCAGGTCGCAGACCCGGATGCCGATTCTGGAAGCCTTGTCCATGTAGGTTGGCCCGATCCCGTTCTTGGTGGTGCCGACCTTTAGGCTGCCCTTGGCTTCTTCTTCGTAAGTGTCCTGCATGACGTGGTAAGGCATGATGACGTGAGCGCGGTTGGAAATCTTCAAGTTGCTGGTGTCAATGCCATTCTTTTCCAAGTTGTCCAGTTCGCCCAGGAGGACTTCAGGGTTGATAACGACCCCGTTGCCGATCACGGCGCCCAATTTAGCAGCGAAAATCCCGGATGGAATCAGGCGCATCTTGAATTCCCGCCCGTCAAAGTCGATCGTGTGGCCGGCGTTGTTGCCGCCGTTGGCACGAACGGACAGGTCTGCCGTCGTCCCTAAAAAGTCTGTAATTTTACCCTTGCCTTCGTCGCCCCATTGGCTGCCGGCAACTGCGATTGATGTCATTTTTTCACCTCAAAAAATATTTCGTAGAACTTACGTTAGAAAGGTTAGCATTTACCGGGCAATTAGTCAACAAAAATCCGAATAATATTTTTAGAACGTTCGTGAATGGTTCGAATAAGCCTTGACTTTTAGAAGAAATGTCAGTAAAGTATCAAAGGTACTTTAAAAAAGGAGCTGGCAAAAATGAGCAATTATTTCAGCATGGAAGCTTTTGACTATGATGATATCCAACTGGTGCCCAACAAGGCGGTCGTGAAGAGCCGGAAGGAGTGTGACACGAGCGTCAAGTTTGGAAACCGAACTTTCAAGATTCCGGTCGTGCCCGCCAACATGGAGAGCGTCATCGACGACGACCTGGCGGTTTGGCTCGCTGAAAACGGCTATTACTACGTGATGCACCGCTTCCAGCCGGAGAAGCGGGCTGGCTTTATCAAGATGATGCATGACAAGGGGCTTTTTGCTTCGATTTCCGTCGGCATCAAAGACGATGAATACAAGTTCATCGACGAACTGGTGGAAAAGAACTTGATCCCGGAATACACCACGATCGACGTGGCCCACGGGCACTCAGTCTACGTGATCGACATGATCAAGTACATCAAGGAAAAGATGCCGGACACCTTCCTGACGGCCGGCAACGTGGCGACGCCAGAAGCTGTCCGCGAACTGGAAAATGCCGGCGCTGACGCCACCAAGGTCGGGGTTGGCCCGGGCAAGGCCTGCATCACCAAACTCAAGACCGGTTTCGGGACTGGCGGCTGGCAATTGGCGGCTCTCAGAATGTGCAGCAAGGTGGCCAGAAAGCCTTTGATCGCCGACGGCGGGATCCGCCACAACGGCGACATCGCCAAGTCCGTCCGCTTCGGGGCCAGCATGGTC
>NZ_BOCG01000502.1 GCF_016587775.1 Lactobacillus nasalidis
GGCCGGGTGAACGTACTGCCTAAGAAGCTTGATAGAATTTATAAAAAAATCAAGCACTATCAAAGGCAGCTTGCCAAAAAGCAAGTCAAAAATGGAGAAGCTGCTTGCGAAAGCAAGAACTACTTGAAGACGAAAGCCAAGCTTCAAGCTTGCTATCGCAAAGCTGGCAATATCCAAAATGACTTGATGCAGAAGTTTACGACCGAACTGGTTAATGACTACGACAAGATCGTGATCGAAAATCTGTCGGTTAAGGGCATGCTGATGAGCCACGTAGCTTCAAAGGGTGTTCACCGGTCGATGTTTGGCAAATTTAAGCAGATCTTGACCTACAAGTGCGATTGGTACGGTAAGGAACTTATTCTGGCAAATAAGCTGTACCCGTCTACTCAGCGTTGTGCGGCTTGTGGTAATGTCAAAAAAGGTGATGACAAGATCACTCTTTACGGAAACAAGAAACATGGCACTAAACACAATGAGTACGTCTGCTATAACGAAAAATGCCCGAACTACAATAAGGTCGTAGATCGGGACAAGAATGCGATGCTTAGCCTTCTAGCGCTGGTTGAGCATCCAGAATTAAATCATGCGCTATAAATATTAAAGAAAGGATATTAATGGCTAAGGCCTTGGCCTTAGTCATGCGGGTTGGCTGTATCCGAGGATTGGCGAGAGCCTTTCCATGAAGTTGCAAGAGTGGTGCTTCGGTACCTGCGCTGGTCAATGCGGTTACCCCCTTGTTGGGATATCGGAATACCGGTGATGACGGCAATAAGAAAAATGTCTGTATCCATGTCTTTGGACATACGTAGTCAAAAATTACTATTT
>NZ_BOCG01000503.1 GCF_016587775.1 Lactobacillus nasalidis
GTCGGCCTGCGCGATGGCCTGCCGGAGCTGCTCTTCATTGTCGATGCGGCTCGTGCAGTAGCCAATGCTCAAAGTTGCCGGCTCCCGCAGCTGCCGGTTTAGTTTAGCATATTCAGCCTGAAAAATCCGCAATTTTTCGACAAAAGCCCCTTTTTCCAGGCCTGAGGCAATGATGAGCACCTCATCGCCCCCATAGCGGTAGCAGCGCAAATGCGGGTCGGTCCAGTCCTGCTGCAGGTAGTGCCCCAGTTTCTGAAGGACCAAGTCTCCATAGGTATGCCCGTAATTGTCATTGAACTTCTTGAAATTGTCCAGGTCGACCATGGCCACGCCGACCTCCTGCTTGATATAGTTTGGAAAATCTTCCCTTAAAGCCAGCCGGTTGAACAAGCCCGTCAGTTCATCAGTCCGGCTGCTGACAAAGAGGGAGCCGTTGGCCCGGTTTAAAACGTAATTGTACCAAGACGTCTGCTGGAACCAGCGCCGGCGCAAAATAATGCAGGCCTGGCAAACGACAAAGAAAATAAACAGGTCATAAGCATCCTGCCAGGCAATCACGGCCCGATTGACAGAGACTATCGCCAGCGTCGACAGCAGGCTCACCGTCACTAAAGCGGCGCCTCTGCCGACCTTGTAATAAGGCAAAACGCAGATCACCGTCATCATCAGCACCAGTTCAAAAAAGTAGCTGCTGCCTTCCTGGGTGCTGTAAAGCGTCAGCCCCGACAAAAAAGCGTTGACGGCCAGGTTGGCAAAACAGATTCTGATCTCAACGTCCGGCCGCTGGCGGTGGCGCTTGAGCCACAGCAGCAGCAGCAAGTTCGGCAGATTCGTCAAAAGCAGCAGCACGTAGACCCATTCACTGGGCACGACCGAAAAAACCGAAACGTTGGCATAGTATGAATTGAGGCCAAACAAGCTGACCAAGCCGATCACCGTGATCAGGCTGGAAACTGCTACCCCCATGGTGAGATTGTTGCTGGCAACTTCTTCTTTGAAATCGTCTGAAACAAGGTACTTTTCGTAGACTACCTCTTTGTCGTCATTTAAATGCCAGCTGAAGCCGTGAATTTTTCTCCTTTTTCCCTTCTCTTCCATCTTCATCACTTCTAGCAATCATTTTTATGAATCACAAGACAGCCTGCAAATTGTCATCCAGTTCAACCGGCTTGCTGAACAAGAAGCCCTGCAGGTAGTCGCAGCCGGCTCTTTGCAGGAAGTCCCGCTGCTCTGGGGTCTCGACGCCTTCTGCCAGGGTCTTGATTCCCAGGCAGTGCGCCACCTTGACGATTTCCGGAATCAAGATTCGGTTCAGCGGCGACTTGTCATCCAGGTGCCGCACGAACAGCATGTCGATCTTGATCAAGTCAAAGTGGTAGTCATTCAGCGCGTTCAAGCTGGAATAGCCGCTGCCAAAGTCGTCCATCCAAACCTCAAAGCCATATGCCCGCAGCTGGTCGATCTGCTGCTGCAGACGGCCGGTGTTTTTCGACAGGTCGCGTTCAGTAATCTCGATCTTGATCAATGACCGGTCTAGGCCGGCGCCGGCCACCAGATTGTTGATTTTTTCAACCAGGTGCGGCATTTCAAAGTCTTCGTGAGCCAGGTTGACCGAAACCGGCTTCAAGTCCAGCCCCCGTTCCTTCCACGTGCGCAGCTTGGAAATCACTTCCCAGAGCATGTACATGTCAAGGTAATAAGTCAGGTGGTGCTTTTCGATCACTGGAATGAAGCTGGCTGGCGATACCAGGCCGCGGTTCGGGTCCCGCCAGCGGGCCAAGGCCTCGTAAGCGGCCGGCTGCTGTGTCTTAGCCGAGCAGATCGGCTGAAAGTAGGCCGTCAGCCACTTTTCATCCATGGCCCGGCTGAAGTTGTTCAAGAAGTAGCTCTCTTCCAGGTCTTCTTCTTCCACTGCCGGGTCGTACTTCTTCAGGTGCAGCCGCCGGTCGTGGCCAATTTCCTTCATCGCCGAATTGGCCCGGTGAGCAATCGTCATGATATTCTGGTCGTCGTCTTGGATGTCGTAAAGGCCGAACTGCAGGTCAACGGCTTCGTTTTGGGCCAGGTCGCTGAATTCCTGGTGGATGTCGGCAATCTTCTGCTCAACTCCAGCAGCTGCCGTCAAAATCAGGAAGTGGTCGTCCTGGTTGTGGTAGACGTGGCCTTCAGTGATTTCCTTGACCAAAAGCTCGCCCAACCCCTGCAAGAGCCGGTCCCCCTTCTTCAAGCCGTAAAGATTGTTGTAGACGCTCATGCCGGCAATGTTGACCGTGACGCAGACCGGGTGCTGTTTGGCCAGGCGCAGCTTGGACACTTCCTCCATGCCGAAAAACTCCAGGAAACGGCGGTTCGGCAGGTGGGTCAGGCGGTCCTGGTACATCTGGTCATTGGCATACTTTTGATAGTGCGTGTCCAGAATCTGGTTGTTCTTGCCAGATTCCTCGGCATCCGTATAAAAGAAAAAGCCCAGGGTAACGCCGTCAATCACCACATGGTTGGCCACGGAGTGGAAAATGTGGAAGTCGTCCATGTTCGGGGTCTTCCAGCGGTAAAAGACATCGTACTTTTCATCTGAGTGTGCCGCGAACTTCTTGCCAAAATAAGCCATCCGGCCAACGTCGTCCGGGTGGACGAAGCCGAACATGCTCTTGTCCAGATTGGCCACCAGGTCCTCCCGGCTTATTTTCAGCATTTCGCACAATTTGTCGGTAACCAGCAGGGTCTTGATTTTCCCGTCAATAACTTGGTAAATCGCCATTCCTGTCGGCAGCGCCTCATAATCCTTGCGGCGCTGCTCTGAAAATTCTAGTTTTTTCATAGCTTTTTCTCCTAATCTTTTTTAAGACTTGTGCATTTTGCGTGCTCAGTTTCATTATAAAATAAGCATGATCTTTCTTAAAGAGAAAAAAGACATTTCAGCCAATTATCAGCAATTAAACTGGTTACAGAGTTAAAATAATGCAAAAACATAATAACCTTTCAATTATCAAGCCAGCTGGCGCGGCAGGATGCTTTCCGGCCTTTTTTTCAAAAAAAGCATTGCCCTAGGCAAAAAGCAGTGCTAAAATCGCCAATATATAAGTAAAGGTTACTTTTACTTTTATATTTTTACGACGATCGCCTGTTGTTTATCCGCTGCATTTTATCATGAGGTAAAAAATGAATTCCAAAGAAATCAGTTCCAAAAACAAAACCGCCTTTTGGTCCTTCAAGCTTTCAGCCCACGCCGCAACCCTGATTCCCGCTGCCGTCGGGATAAATTATGTTGCCAAGGTTTTTGCCGAAAGCCTAAAGCTGCCAGTCTGGCTGGGGTCTCTGGGAACCTTCCTGGCCAGCATGCTGGCCGGCCCGGTTGCCGGTGCTCTCAGCGGCTTCATCAACAATGTTGTCTACGGCCTGACCCTGT
>NZ_BOCG01000504.1 GCF_016587775.1 Lactobacillus nasalidis
CCAGAGAGCAGGACCGTGTCGAAATACCGGTCCAGGTTGACCATGGCTTCTTCATAGCGCTGCCCGCGCAGATCCAGCGAACTGTGCGCCCGGCTGGACCGGGAGGCGCTGGTAGCCCGTCTTTGCGGCTGCTGCTTCTGGCCGGCCGCCAGCTTGTCGATGTCGCGGTCGGTGACCTTGAGCTTGATGCGGCCCAAGGAGACCTCGTAGTCGTGCTCGCCCAGCTTCTTGGTTACCGTCCCGGTCTGCCCGTAAGAGAGCACCTTGACCTTGTCGCCCACTTGAACGTGGTGGCGCTTCTTTTCCTTCTGCAGCACCTTGTTCTTGGCCAGGTTGGCTTCCTGCTTGGCCAGCTGGTTGAATTCGCCCTTGGCGTCCATCAGCTGGTTGGTCTTGACCTGCATCCCTTCCTTGCGGGCTTCTTCCAGCTCGGCAATGATCCGGTCTGCCTTCTTGCGCTTTTTGGCGACGATTTCATTGGCCCGGTCCTGGGCAAAGTCAAGCTGCTTTTGCACCCGCTGGTTGTAGATGTCCAAAGCGTCCCGCAGGCGCTTTTCCAGCTGCTTGGCCCGGTCCAGGCTGCTCTGCAGCTTCTGCTTGTTTTCCGTCGCCAGCTTGGTCTGCTTGTTCAGCTCGTCAATCATGTGGTTGATGTCGGAGTCGTCGCTGCTCATCAGCTTTTCAGCCGCGATGACGACGTCTTCCCGCATCCCCAGCCGCCGGGCAATGGCAAAGGCATTGCTGTGCCCGGGAATGCCCATCTGCAAACGGTAGGTCGGCGACAGGGTCTTGATGTCGAATTCCATGGAGGCGTTGGTCGTCCGCTCGCGGTTGTAGCCGTAGAGCTTAAGTTCCGGATAGTGGGTGGTGACGATGATCTTGGCCCCCTTCTTTCTGAAGAAGTCCAAAATAGAGATCGCCAGGCTGGCCCCTTCTTCCGGGTCAGTGCCGGCCCCGATTTCGTCGATCAAGACCAGGCTTTGGTCGCTGACCCGCTTCATGATGGCCACGATGTCGTTGATGTGGGATGAAAAAGTACTCAGCGACTGCTCAATGGACTGCTCATCACCGATATCGGCAAAAATCTGGTCAAAGACAGCGACGCTGCTGCCTTCCCTGGCCGGGATGAAGAGACCGGACTGCGCCATCAGCTGGAGCAGCCCCGCCGTCTTCAGGCTGATCGTCTTCCCGCCAGTGTTTGGCCCGGTGATCAGGATCGTGTCAAAGTCCTGGCCCAAGGCAATGTCGTTGGCCACGACCTTGTCAGGATCGATCAAGGGGTGGCGGGCAGCAAGCAGGTTGAAGGACTGGTCCTGGGACAGGGCCGGCTGGCTGGCCTGCATCTGCTTGGCCAGCTTGGCCTTAGCCTGCAGGAAGTCCAGCTCGCTTAAGGCAACCGCCACCCGCTTGATGGCCGGCATTTCTTCTCTGGCATCCAGAGACAGTTCATGCAGGATCCGGTGAATCTCCTGGCGCTCTTCGGCCAGCAGGTTCTGCAGGCGGTTGTTCAAAGGCAGAATGGCTGCCGGTTCAACAAACAAGGTCTGCCCAGAAGCACTTTGGTCGTGCACGACCCCACCAAACTTGTAGCGGTATTCCTGCTTGACGGGGATGACGTAGCGGTCGTCACGGATGGTCACGATCTGTTCGGACAGGTACTGGCTGCTCTTGCCCTTGGTGTAGGCCCCCATCTTTTCCTTGATTTCTGCTTCATTGGCTAGTCGGTCGTGGCGCAGCTGCGCCAAAGCGGCAGAAGCGGTGTCCAGCACCTCTCCTTCATAAGTCAGGGAGGTCCGCAAGCGCCGGTACAAGTCATCCGGCAGCTCCAAATCTTCCAGCAGACCGTCGATTGCCGTCAGATCAAGGGTGTCGTTTTCTTCTGCATCCTCTACGAAACGGCTGCTTTCCTGGGCCAGGGTAAAAATCAGCAGGATGTTGCCCAGCTCCTGGGCGTTCAAGTCGGCCTTGACCTTCAAGCGCTTTAAGCTGGGAGCAACGTCCTGGAAGTCGGTCAAAGGCAGCTGGCCCTTGATCCGGTCCAGATCGGCCAGGGCCTTGGTTTCGCTTAAGGCCTGGCTGACGGTTGCCCGGTCGCTGGCTGGTTCCAGATTGCGCGCCTTGATCTTGGCCGGAGCAGTCACGGCCTGGTCGGCCAGCCGGCGGGTTATTTCGTGGTATTCCAGAATATCTAAAATTTTGTGGTTCATCATCTGTTGACCTAATCTTATGCTAAAAATTTCCACTCAACAAAAAAAGCGGGCTTAAGCACCCGCTTCTTTTTTATTCTGCAGAGTCGTCACCGCTCAGCCGGTCATCTTCCAAGAAGGTGTTCAAAACCCCTTGAACCATGTCCCATTCAGCGTCAGAGGTGATTTCGTGCAGGTCGCTGCTGGTTACGTCGCCGTCTTCATCGGCATCGTAGCTGAAAGCCTGGACTTCAATTTCATCATCTTCGTCCACAGCTGCCGGGTAAAGCAGGATGTAGGACTTGTCATTGTCGTCAGAGTGGAAGGTGAACAATACTTCAAATAATTCTTCGTTGCCGTTCTCGTCGATCAAGGTCAGCTGTCTGTCTTGATCAGCGGCGTTAACTTCAAATGCCATTGGTTATTCCTTTCGCTGTAAATCCAAATAGTTCTGCAAAATCAACACAGCCGCCATCTGGTCAACGACCTCCTTGCGCTGCCGGCGATCATGCATTCCCGCTTCTTCGACCAGAATCCTCTCCGAGGCCACGGTCGTCAAGCGTTCATCGTCGTAATAAACTGGCAGGCCGAACTTCTGCGTCAAGCGCTCGCCCATGGCCTGGCTCCGGCTGACCGAGCGGCCGGCCGTGCCGTCCATGTTCTTCGGCAGGCCCAGGACAAAACCTTCGGCTTCGTATTCCCGCACCAGCTTCTTCAAAGACCGCATGCCAAAATTGTGCCGGTCCTCATCAATCTGAATCGTCGTCACCGGCTGGGCCGTAATGCCCAGAGGATCGCTCACGGCTACCCCGATGGTCTTGGAGCCGACGTCTAAACCCAGCAGGCGCATTACTTGTCCTTGCCCAGGTAGCTCTTGACCAGTTCCTCGATGATTTCGTCGCGTTCGTGCTTCAAGATCAGATTCCGGGCATCGTTGTGACGTGGGATGTACGCTGGGTCGCCTGAAAGCAGGTAACCCACGATTTGGTTGATCGGGCTGTAGCCTTTTTCTTCCAGGGCTTCATATACGTCTTCCAGAGTTTCGCGAATATTCTTACCCTTATTCTGATTAAAATCAAAGTGCATCGTCTTATCAAGCGAACTCATTGTTATTCCCCCTCTTTTTTCTATTCTACTGAAAAAATTTCTTCAACTCAATTATTTAGCCTAAAAGCCGCCTTAGTCAAGCTGGCTGACAGCAGCGTCGATGGCGTCTTGCAGACCTTCAGGCTTCTTGCCGCCGGCTTGGGCCATGTTTGGCCGGCCGCCGCCGCCGCCGCCGAAGATGGCAGCCACGCTCTTGATCAGGTCGCCAGCTTTAAGGCCCTTGTCCAGAG
>NZ_BOCG01000505.1 GCF_016587775.1 Lactobacillus nasalidis
GAGATAGCAGGTAGGTTCTAAGTTGAATTAGCGTAGGGAAAGCCAGAACTTTGCTTTAGGTTAGAGCGCAAATTTTAGTCATACTTCAGAAACATATGTTTGGGAATCTGCAGGAATACGTGCTAAAATATTCCTCGAAACAAAGATTGAGAATGATATGGTTCTGAAAGCTGGTGAAATTAAATGGCTGAACAGGTAGAAGAAGTACCGTCTAAATTAATTCAGACAAGAGTCTATGA
>NZ_BOCG01000506.1 GCF_016587775.1 Lactobacillus nasalidis
CACAGCTGGCCGCGATGGTGGAGATGGGCATGAGCGGCGGCCGGGCCACGTCGATTCTGATGATGAAGTTCATTTGCTACCAGCTGGTAGTGCTGGCGGCTTACGTGACGGCCTTTGTTTTCGGCTTTCACTTGGTAGCCGGCAAGTTCGCGGCTTTGGCGGTCTTCATCTTCCTGGGCTTTGCCCTGCATGTCTGTTCAATCATCCTGCTCCTTTTGGCCATGTTTGCCCATGACTGGACGGTCAAGGCCGTCAAGGGCGTGATGCGGCTTTTGGGGCGGATTTTTGGCCAGAAAAAGGCCCAGGTCTGGGAGAAGTCGACCCTGGAACAAGTGGAAAGCTTTTACCAGGAGAGCCAGGCCTTGAAAGCCGAAAGGAAAAAGCTCTGGGGCGTCGTTTTGCTGACGGCGGGGCAGCTGGCCTGCTATTATTCAGCGCCTTATCTGACCTTGAGGGCGCTGGGGCAGCCGGTGGACTACTGGCAGGTGACTTTGATGACCATCTTGATCATCATGTTCATGGCCGTGATCCCGCTGCCTGGGGCCAGCGGCGGGGCGGAATTCAGCTTCCAGACCCTGTTTGCCAGCTTCATCAGCCAGTCGGGCGTGGTCGTTTTGGCCATGTTCTTGTGGCGGTTCGCGACTTACTTCTTCGGCATGCTTCTCGGCCTGGTGGGCTGGTCCTTTAAGCCAGCCAAGGTCCGGGACTGATAATTTTGAGGTGATTGAATGCGTAAACTTCAAGCATTTGGAAACTGGCTGAGGAGCTCCAAAAACGGCTTCTTTGCCCTGGCGGTTTTCGGCTACTGGCTTAAGTGCTACCTGATTTATCTGACCAAATTTACCCTGGGGGCGACCGGGCCCATGCAGAACTTCCTGCTGTTGATCAACCCGATCCCGTCGGGGATGCTGCTTTTGGGCCTGGGGATGCTCTTGAAAGGGCGCAAGTCCTACTGGACCATCATCGTTTTGGACTTTGTCCTGGCGACCTGGCTTTTTGCCAACGTGCTTTATTACCGGGAATTCTCCAACTTCCTGTCCTTCTCTTTGCTGCAGAATTCGGGCAGCGCTTCGGAGAACCTGGGCAAAAGCATTGCCGGCATTCTCAAGGGCAGCGACTTTTTGGCCTTCGCGGACCCCTTGATTTTGACGGGGCTGCTGCTGGGCAAGTTCTTCAAAATGGACCTTTACGCCCAGTCCTGGAAGCACAAGCTGGCAATTGAGCTGGCGGCCCTGCTCTTGATGGGGGGCAACCTGCTTTTGGCACAAAACGACCGCTCAGGCCTGCTGACGCGGACTTTTGACAACAACTACATCGTCAAATACCTGGGGATCAACGAATACGCCATCTATGACGGGGTCAAGACCGCCCAGACCAGCGCGCAGATGGCCAATGCCAAGGTGTCGGATCTGAGCTCGGTCAAAAAGTACCTCAAGAGCAGCTACGTGGCGCCGAATTCGGCCTATACCGGGGTGGCCAAGGGCAAGAACGTCATCGTCATCCACCTGGAAAGCTTCCAGCAGTTTTTGATCGACTACAAGTGGAAGGGCAAGGAAGTCACGCCCAACCTGAACAAGATCTACCACTCCCAGCACACCCTGGCCTTTGACAACTTCTTCAACCAGGTCGGGCAGGGGAAGACCTCCGACGCCGAAATGATGCTGGAAAACTCCCTCTTCGGGGTCCAGTCGGGTTCGGCCATGTCGACTTACGGGACCAGCAATACTTTTGAAAGCATGCCGGCGATTTTGAACCAAAAGGCCGGCTACACCACCGCCGTCATGCACGGGGGCACCGGCTCTTTT
>NZ_BOCG01000507.1 GCF_016587775.1 Lactobacillus nasalidis
GGTCCGCCGGTTCATTTCCAGTTTGGATTCACCGGCCCCGCGGTTGGCGAAGCCGCCGCCAGTGGAGCCGCCGCTGCCGCGCTGCTGGTCGAGGCTGTTTTCAGAGGGATGCAGCCGGGGCAGTTCGTATTGCAGGCGTGCCAATTGGACCTGCAGCTTGGCCTGCTTGGTCCGGGCCCTGGAGGAGAAGATTTCCAGGATCAGTTCGGTCCGGTCGATCACGCGGAGCTTGGTCATGTGTTCCAGGTTGCGGATCTGGACGGGAGTCAGTTCATCGTTGACGATGAGGACGCTGGCACCCAATCCTTGGGCCAGGGCTTTGATCTCGCTGACCTTGCCTTTGCCCAGGTAGCTGGAAGCGACGATGTTTTCGGCCTTCTGCTGGCTGACCCCGACGACGGTAAAGTTATTGGCTTCAGCCAAATTGGCCAGTTCAGTCATAGAATAGTCGAAATTTGGGTCGTTCAAGTTGACGCCAGCTAAATAAGCTTTTGTTTCATGTGCTTGATTGTCGATCAATTCGTAGATTCCTTTCTATATGTATAACTTGTACATTTATCTGTTTACTATTGTAAATAATATAACGAAAAAAAGCGCAAATTTTGTCTTAAATTCACAACTATAATATTATTTGTAAAGATGAATCATTGTAATACTATTGGAAACGCTTTTTACTCTTTTTGATGACAAAAAAGTGCTGTATAATTAAGATGATATTGTGGGACGTGAAATCCATAGTAGCGAACCTTATCCAATAAGGATGAAATATCATTGGAAAAGATATCGATAAAAGAAGAGTATGGAATTTTAGGAGAGTAAGAAGAAGCATCATGAATGAACCTAATAAAAATAGTGTTCACCACCATCACCACCATCATCACCACCATCATCGGCGCAAGCGGCATGTGGGACGCTGGATTGCCGGGATTGTTGGTGTCTTGTTACTAGGCATTTTTATGGTAGCAGGTTATGCCTACAAGAACGCTAGAGACGCGGCAACAACGATGTACACGCCGGTTTCTAAGAGCACTAGCTCAAACAAGAACCGGTCAAGTCTAGACAAGATCTTGGCGGCTAAGAAGCCAGTCAACCTCTTGATTCTGGGGACAGACACGGGGGCTGAAGGCCGGAGCACGAAGAAATATCAAGGCTTAACCGACTTGATGATGTTCGTCACGGTCAACCCAAGCACCAAGAAGACCCGGATAACGACGATTGCCCGGGACTCCAAGGTCAACCTGCCTGACTACCCGCAGTACTCGCCGATCAAGCTGAACAGCGCCTATTCTTTGGGCGGAGTCAGCGAAAGCATCAAGACCTTGGACAAGTACTATAGTGTGCCAATTGATGGCTATGTTCTGGTCAACTGGAAGAGTACCATGAAGATCATCACCAAGATGGGTGGGGTCGATGTTGTATCACCGCTGACTTTTACCAACATGGGATACTCATTTAAGAAGGGACAAACTTATCACATTTCTGGTAAGAAAGCCTTGGCCTTTGTTCAGTTGCGTCACGGTGACCCTCGTCAAGATTACGGTCGCCAAGACAGAGAACGCCGGGTTATGGTCGCTGCGCTTAAGAAGAGCGTTTCTTACCAAACGATTTTAAATAGTTCGTTTATGCAGTCTTTAGGCGACAGCATGCAAACCGACTTGACCCTGAACAACATGACTAGTCTGGCAATGAACTACCGTGGGGCCACGAGCAGTGTCAAGTCCGACTATGCTCAAGGGACTAGCAGCAGTGTCAACAACCAGAAATTTGGCAACATGGAAGTTGAAGTTATGTCGACCAAGGAAAGACAGCGGATTTCCGACAATATCCGGGAAACTTTAGGAATCAAGAAAGTCAACGTTTATAAGGAGGACAACTAGTGAGCGCTGAACAACAGAGCAATGAAGAAGTAACCATCGATCTGCGCAGACTTTTCGTCTTAATCAAGAAGCACGTCATCAGCATTTTGATCTGGATGATCGGCCTGGGCTTGATTGCTTATGGAGTATCGGAATATCTTCTGGTGCCAAAGTACACCGCTAGCACCCAGCTGTTGGTAAATCGTAAGTCAAGTGATGCAGGTCAAGCATATGCAAATCAGCAGGCGGACGTTAACGCGGTTACTACCTATAAGGATATTATTACTAGCCGGGTTATCCTTAAGGGGGCTTCCAAGTATTTAGCTAACCCTGTTACTTTGGTTAAAAAGGCAACGCCAGCCAAGAAGGCAGTTTACCGGACTAATGACGATGGGACCAGAACCTTGGTCAAGAAGGCTGTTAAAGCTCAGGCAGCTGTGTACAAGCGTGACGGCAAGAGCTACTCGATTTCAGCCAGTGAGCTGGCACAAGCCGTTTCAGTGACGACCACGACTTCCTCTCAGGTTTTTACCCTGTCAGCTACTGCTGAAACACCAGCCAAGGCACAAGCGATTGCCAATGCGGTTGCCAAGGAATTTAAAGAGCAGATCCCTAAGATCATGGATGTCAACAATGTGACAATTGTTGCGGAAGCTTCTAAGGGAACGAAGTCTTATCCAAGAGTAAAAATGATTACTATTATTGGTGCTTTAGCTGGTTTAGTAATTAGTCTGCTAATTATTATCATTAGAGACTTGTCAGACACGACTGTTCGGGAAGAATCCTTCATGAGCGAAGAACTGGGCTTAGTCAATTTGGGTGAAGTAGCCTCAATTACGATGCCAAAGGATTGGACTTTTACTGCCAAGAGTGCTGAAAAACGCAGCAATTCCAGAAGACGGGTTTAGGAGGTCAACATGGCTTTATTTAAGAAGAAGCACTTAGATAACGAAACGATGAAGAATGGGGCCAAGCTGATTACTCTGGCTAACCCGCAGAGTGTTATTTCTGAACAGTTCAGAAACATTCGGACTAATATCAACTTCATGAACGTTGATAAGGAAGTTAAGACGATTGCTTTTACTTCTGCTATGGCCAGTGCCGGTAAGTCAACAGTCAGTGCCAACGTGGCAATTACTATGGCTCAAGCAGGTAAGAAGACGATTTTGATAGATGCTGACTTGCGCCGGCCAACTTTACACTCAACCTTCAACGTTTCCAACGGCAATGGCTTGACAACTTTGTTGACTAGCCGGACTAAGGAAATGGACGCAAGCAGCGTGATTCGGGAGAGCGGCGTAGAAAATTTGTCAATTCTTACTGCTGGCCCGATTCCGCCAAATCCTTCAGAACTTTTAGGTTCCAAGCACATGCTTGACTTGGTTGAAGGCCTGAAAGAAAAGTATGACATGGTCATTTTGGACTTGGCGCCAATTCTGGACGCAGCCGAAACTCAGCAACTGACTAGTTCTCTGGATGGGACGATTCTGGTTGTGCGGCAAGGTAAGTCACAGAAGGCTGCAGTCAAGCGGGCAGTTGAATTGTTAAAGCTGACCAACTCACCAATCCTTGGCTATGTTATGAACGATGTTGAAGGTGACGGTGACGGTGGCTACGGTTATGGCTACGGTTATGGCTACGGCTACGGTTATGGTGAAGAAGAGGAGAAAAAAGGCCTCTTTGGCAGAAAGAAGTAGCTCATGCCAGTAGTTGATTTACACTGTCACATTTTGCCGGGCGTTGATGATGGGTCAAAGTCTTGGGATGTTTCACTGAAGCTTGCCAAAGATGCTGTTGCAGATGGTGTGACGCATGCTTTGTGTACGCCTCACACATTGAACGGGCGTTACACCAACCATAAGCAAGATGTGATCAAGCTGACCGAAGAATTCCAAGATCGGCTGGACCAAGCAGGTATTCCGTTAATTGTTTTCCCAGGGCAAGAAGTCAGATTATCTGGTGGCTTGATCGAAGCACTTGATAATGACGATATCCTCTTCTGTGATGAAGATGGACAGTACATGCTCTTGGAATTACCGAGCAATGAAGTTCCGCATTATACCAAGAATATGGTATATGAACTGGCTAGCAGAGGAATCACGCCAATTATCGTTCACCCAGAACGAAACAGAGAAATCCTGGCAGATCCTAGAAAGTTACAGGAATTCTTGGAAATGGGAGTATTGGTGCAGATTACTGCTAGTTCATATACCGGCTTGTTTGGCAAAGAAATTGAGGAATGTAGCCGGGGGTTTATTAAGGCTGGCCAATGTGCCTTCTTTGCCAGTGATGCGCACGACTTGCCTAAGCGCCAGTATCAGCTGGGGGAAGCCTTGAATAAGTTGGCAAAGGAATTTGGTGAGGAAAGAAGACAGAGCTTTTTAAGCAATGCACAAGCTGTAATCAATGGCGATCCAGTTTATTTGAACTGGCAGCCATTCCCTAATAAGCGGAAGAAGTTCTTAGGCTTGTTTTAAAAAGAAATTTGGAAGAAGGAGAGGAATAATGGATATGGGAATGAGTCCAACATATGTTGACCCCAAAAAGGTTAAGGGCCGGCCTTTCTACCACGGAATTAAGCGACTCTTTGATGTTCTGGCTTCCTCTGTCGCTTTAATCTTGCTATCACCACTCTTTTTGTGGTTGGCAATTAAGATTCATGGCGAAGATGGTGGTCCAGTCTTTTACTCACAGATCAGAATTGGTAAGGATGAGAAGCCATTTCGAATTTACAAGTTCCGCTCCATGGTGGTTAATGCCGAGAAGATGAAAAAGGAACTCTTGGATCAAAACGAGGTTGAGGGGGCTATGTTTAAGATGCACGATGATCCCCGAATTACTAAGATTGGCAAGCTTATTAGAGCGCATAGTTTGGACGAACTGCCGCAACTATTCAATGTTTTGATTGGTAACATGTCACTTGTTGGTCCGCGTCCGCCACTTCCTAATGAGGTTGAACAGTATACTGATTATGACAAGCAACGTTTGTTAGTTAAGCCAGGCTGTAGCGGCCTTTGGCAGGCAACCAGTCGGAACGCGGCAGACTTTGCGGAAATGGTCCAATTGGACATTGAATACATCAATCGTAGCAGTATCTTTTTTGATATTTGGATCATTTTTAAGACAATTGGTGTTATTTTTCATCCGAACGGGATGTATGAAGATTGAGCACTAGTAGATTTTAGAGGAAAGACGAATGTTAAAAGAAAATATCAAGAATGAATACAGTAGATGGTCAAAGTCAGCGATTGCTGATCAAGACTTAAGTGTTGAACTCAACGGTATGAACGAAGACCAAATCGAAGACGCATTTTATCGTGATTTGGAATTCGGTACTGGTGGTCTTCGTGGCACGATTGGTGCAGGTACAAATAGAATGAACGTGTACACTGTTGCTAGAGCATCACAAGGGTTAAGTAATTACTTAAATAAAAAGTATACTAACCCATCTGTTGCAATCGGCTACGACTCACGGATTAAATCAGACCTTTTTGCAAAGGTTGCTTCAACTGTCTTTGTTTTGAACGGCATTCAAGTTAATATTTGGCCACAACTGAGCCCGGTTCCTACTGTTTCATTTGCGACTCGTTACTTGCACACTTCAGCTGGTATTATGATTACTGCATCGCATAACCCGGCTAAGTACAATGGCTACAAGGTTTATGGTGACGATGGTTGTCAAATCACTACCGAAACTGCTGCTGAAATCCTTAAGGAAATCGAAGCTATTGACTACTTTGACGTAAAGATGGGCGACTTCAATGCTGATTTGGAAGCAGGTAAGATTAAATATATCTCAGATGAAGTGTTAACTGCATTTATTGAAGAAGTTAAGAAGCAATCGGTTGTTACTGAAGATATCAATCGTGACATGGCAATTGTTTACACTCCGTTAAACGGTACTGGCCGTGTTCCAATGACTCGAGCTTTAAAAGAAGCTGGTTTCACTAATATTACGTTGGTTAAGGAACAAGAAATGCCAGATGGTAACTTCCCAACCTGCCCGTTCCCTAACCCAGAATACCGTGAAGCAATGCAGCTTGGTCTTGACACTTGCAAGAAGGTTGGTGCTGATATCCTTTTAGCTACTGACCCAGATGCGGACCGTTGTGGTGTTGGTGTGAAGACTAAGGATGGAGATTACCGTCTTTTGACCGGGAATGAAATTGGTTTGCTTCTGTTTGACTTCATCTGTAGTCAACGTATCAAGCATGGCACGATGCCGGAGCACCCAGTCATGGTCAAGACTATTGTTACTTCAGACATGGGCAACCAGATTGCTGATCACTACGGTGTAAAGACGATAGATGTTCTGACTGGCTTCAAGTTCATTGGGGAACAAATTGGCCTCTTGGAAAAGGCAGGACGGTTGGATGACTACATCTTCGGGTTTGAAGAATCATACGGTACCCTGTCAAGTACGTATGTACGTGACAAAGATGCTATTGGTGGTGCATTCATGGTCTGTGAAATGTTTGCCTACTACAAGACTCAAGGTATTAGTCTTTTAGAGAAGCTTGAAGACCTCTACAAGCAATATGGCTACCGTTTGAACACTCTGCACTCATACGTTTTTGAAGGTTCATCTGGCTTCGAAAAAATGCAAGAGATCATGAAGCACTTCCACCAAGGCATCGATGAATTTGGTGGTCGCAAGGTGGTTAAGACCCTTGACTACAGTCAAGGTTTGGATGGGCTTCCTAAGTCAGATGTGCTGAAGTATCTTTTGGAAGGTGAAAGTTCAGTTGTTGTTCGTCCTTCAGGTACTGAGCCTAAGCTGAAAGCTTACGTTTCTATTGTTTCAGATACGATGGAAGAATCAGAAGCAACAGAAAAGAAAGTTGCTGATCAATTAGCTGAGTACATGAAGTAAGGAAAAATCAAATGAACATCATTTTACTTTCAGGTGGTTCCGGCAAGCGTTTATGGCCATTGTCTAACGATGTCAGAAGTAAGCAATTTATTAAGCTTTTCAAAAATGGCGACAAGCATGAATCAATGGTTCAACGTGTTTATCGTCAAATTAAGCGTGTTGACAAGGATGCAACGGTCACGATTGCAACTAGCAAGTCTCAAGTACCTGCAATTCACAATCAATTAGGTGAAGATGTCTCAGTATGCGTTGAGCCGATGCGCCGTGATACGTTCCCAGCTATTGTTTTAGCAGCAGCATACTTACACGATGAAATGGGCGTAAAGGATGACGAACCAGTTGTTGTTTGTCCCGTTGATCCCTACGTTGATGATAGCTATTATGAGGCTGTCGAACAGCTTGGGAAACTTGCTGGTCAAGCCAACCTAACTTTGATGGGTATCGAACCAACTTACCCTTCTGAAAAGTATGGCTACATCATCCCTGAATCAAAGGACAAGGTCAGTCCAGTTAAAGAATTTAAGGAAAAGCCAGATCGTGCAACTGCAGAAAAGTACTTGGAGCAGGGCGCTGTCTGGAATGCAGGCATCTTTGCCTTTAAGCTGTCATACTTAATGGAAAAGGCGCACGAGCTGATTGACTTTGAAAATTACCAAGACCTTTACAACAAATACGATAAATGTGAAAAGATCAGTTTTGACTATGCTGTTGTTGAAAAGGAAAGTAGCATTAACGTTCTTCGTTACAAGGGAGAATGGCGTGATGTCGGTACCTGGAACATGATGTCCGAGGTAATGGCCGACAACGTGATTGGTAATGCCACCTTGGATGACACGACGACTAATACACACGTAATTAATGAGCTGGATATTCCTATTTTAGTAATGGGTGCACATGACATGGTTGTTGCTGCGTCAGGTGACGGTATCTTAGTAGCTGATAAAGAACAATCAGGATATATGAAGCCATATGTTGAAAAAATTGCTACTGATGTACGTTATGCTGATAAGTCATGGGGTTCGTATCAGATTATCAGTGTTGGTGAAAACAACCTAGTAGCCAAAGCAACCATGAAGGCTGGTCATAGAATGTCTTATCACAGTCATGATTTCCGTGAGGAGGTCTGGACGATTCTGTCAGGTGTTGGTCGCGTTGTGGTTGATGGCATAGAGAAGGCCATTCAACCTGGTAGTGTGATTACTCTACCGGCTGGTAGTAAACATACCATTATCGCAAGAACTAACTTGTCTGTTTTGGAAACTCAAATTGGTTCCGACATCTCAGTTAGTGATAAATCTAGCTACGAATTTGGTAGTAAAGAATAGAATATATAATTGTATGTAAGCTTGAAGGCAGTTCTGTCTTTAAGCGTACATTTTTTAGGTGGGTAGAAAAATAATGTCACGAATTAAGTTCATGAACACGGAGATTGACAACTTGACGATGACTGAAGCATTGGATGCAATTGACGACTTAATTGCTGCTAATAAGAATGCTTACGTTGTCACTCCTAACGTTGATCACATCATTCAGCTAGAGCGCGGTGGAGAAATTGTCGATGTCTATAAGCATGCAGATTTGATTCTCTGTGATGGTAAGCCACTCATCTGGATCTCCAAGTGGTATGGAACACCAATTAGAGAAAAAATTTCGGGTTCAGATCTCTTCCCTCTACTTTGTGAGAGGGCTGCAAAAAAAGGTTATAAGATGTTCTTCCTAGGGGCAGCTGAAGGCGTTGCAGCTAGAGCTGCTAAGAACTTAGAAGCACGTTATCCGGGATTGGATGTTTGTGGTATTTATTCGCCACCTTACGGCTTCGAAAATGATGAAGTTGAGATGGAAAAGATCACCAAGATGATCAAGGATGCTGCTCCACAGATTTTGATTGTTGGACTTGGAGCTCCTAAGCAGGAAAAATTTATCTATCACAATCGTGAACGCCTCGGTGTTCCAGTTAGTTTGGGCTTAGGGGCCAGTCTAGACTTTGAAGCTGGACAAATCAAGCGTGCTCCAAAGTGGATGGCTAACCATGGTTTTGAATGGCTCTATAGAATCACTCAAGATCCTAAGCGACTTGCTAAGCGCTACTTGGTGGATGATCGTAAAATTTTTAAACTAGCTCTTAAGTACAAGAATAAAAAATAAATCTAGTTTACGGTTGACTTTACGACAAAGGAGAGCATAATCTTGACAGACAGACAGACAGACAGACAGACAGACAATGAACTAGTCTCTGGATTTGTACTTGATAAGCGAGGGCATATTCAGATACTGGACTTTTTAAAAGCATTCTCAATAATTACAATTGTCTTGATGCACTTGTGTCAAAATTATTTGAAGGCTTTGCCGTCTATTGTCATTACAGCATCTTCATTAGGTGGCACTGGGGTGCATATATTCTTCTTTTCCTCAGGGTGCGGTTTATACTTAAGCTATCTTAAGCATCCAACGAACTTTACCGAATTTATGAGAAAAAGATTTGGAAAGATTTATATTCCATACATTTTGATTGTGATAATCTCGTTTTTTCTGCCCTGGATGTATATGGGTTCTGACAGATTTGCCGCGTTGCTTAGTCACATCTTTCTGTTTAAAATGTTTGTACCAAAATATGAAGGTAGTTTTGGCATCCAACTATGGTATTTATCAACACAGTTCCAGTTTTACTTTGTATTTGTTCTGCTGTGCAAGATTAGGGATAAACTAGATGCTAGACAATTCATCGTTGGCTCTATGATTATCAGTTTATCTTGGTCATGTTTGGTGACAGTTATGGGCTTTGGCGACGAACGTGTTTTGAATAGTTTCTTTTTACAGTTTCTGTGGGAATTTTGTTTTGGAATGGAAGTAGCTAAGTTACTAAAATCCGGCAGAAAACTGGAATTTAAAAAGTGGCCGCTGTTTATAATAGCAATTATTGGCATTAGTTTAGAAGGACTTATATCACTTAAATTTCTAAGCCTAAAGAGCTTGAACGATATTCCAGCATTTTTTGGATATATTTCTTTAGCGATGTGGTTGTATGCTGTTTTAGGTCAGGACACGAAGAAAGCGTGGAAGCCAATCTGTAAGTATTCATATGAATGGTATTTAGTTCATGTTCTAGTCTTTACAACTATTTTTATGATTGGTTTCCAAGGCTTAGGACGACAGTTGGTACTGGGATTAATTGCTCTGATTGTTAGTTACGTAGTAGCTGTTGGCTATTGGCAGCTAATTCATAAGGTGTTGAAAGTATAAAAGATTGCTGAAACGGCTTCAACAAAATTAAATATAACAATTGTGCTTTAAATTAGTAAAGTGACCGTATTGTTGCTGTATGGGGAGGGAGACTTGCCAATGAAATTAGCAGATCAAAACATTCTATTTATTGCTAGAGCGCCGATGCATGGCGGAACTGAAAAAGTTGTTTTGCAACTGTGTGAAATTTTTAAGCCGCTGGTTAATAAAATTGTTGTTTGCGCAGGTAATGGCTTTGATCAAGATGCTTTGAAAAAGGTTGGAATCAAGTTCTATGAGATCCCAGATTTAGCAGATAAGAATCCCAAGGTAGTATTAAATATTGCCTCTAAACTTAAACATGTAGTTAAACAAGAGAATATTACAGTAATCCACACTCACCATAGAATGGCTGCCTTTTATGTGACTTTGTTAGGTCTCTATAAAAAGTGTGTCTTTATCAACACTAGTCACAATACATTTCACGATAAAGTGAAATTCACGCACTTTTCATATAAGTATGCGCACTTAATTGCTTGTGGAGAGATGGTTAAAAAGAATCTTGCGGATACCTTTGGCTTAAAAGATATTACTGTCATTCATAATGCGGTTGAACCGTTTAAAGGTCCTGTTGTTGAAGAACCAACTTTGAAGGAATTGCATGAAAGAGATTATCAGCTGATAGGTAATGTTGGCCGTTTATCGGAGCAAAAAGGCTTTGAATACTTTATTGACGCGATGCCTAGCATTCTTGGAAAGTACCCACAAACGAAATTCATTATTATTGGTGCTGGTGAGCTTGAGCATAAGCTTAAACAACAAGCTAAGAATGTAGGTGTTTGGGATGCAATTGTGTGGTTAGGCTTTCGTAAAGATGTCCAAAATTTGATGAGTCAGCTTGATTTAGTTGTACTTAGTTCTCTTTGGGAAGGATTGCCTTTAACGCCGATTGAAGCATTCAGTGTAGGGGTTCCAGTTGTAGGTACGGCTGTAGATGGCACCCCGGAAGAGATTCAAGACGGTTATAATGGTTACTTAGCTAAACCAAAGGATAGCGAAGATTTAGCTGAGAAGGTAATCACTGCTATTGATCAGAACGCAAAGATATCGATGAAAGGTGCTGTCAAAAAGACTTATGATGAAGAATTTTCGTTTGATGTCTTGCAAAGAAAATATATTTCTTTCTATGAGAATATATAGTGTTATATAATATTTATTCTGCACAAAAATATACCAATTTTTCCATGATTAAGTATGGAAGAAAAGACTTTGGGCATCATCATGAATGATATTGATAAACTTTGGAAGTACTACTGATCTAAATACAACAGAGTATCTAAGTGTTGTCCAACTAACAATGAACCCAGGTTCGTAGACATGTTTGCCTTGAATATTTTGGTCTAACTCTCTGCCCTAGATTTTAAAACTTCAGATGTGTTCCTTGAAGCAGAAAATGATCACATCTAACGTCTGTCATATGCATTCATATCGACTAGGTTCTAATGTAAGGGTCAATCTATTCTTGTAATTTCTGATTATTAAAACAAGGGGGAATATCTTATGCTGCCGTTAATATCTGTTGTTGTACCAGTATATAATGTCGAAAAGTACTTAACACAGTGCGTTGAATCTTTGGTAGCTCAATCATATAAAAATATAGAGATCCTATTAATTGACGATGGCTCAAGGGATGGCAGTGGAATGTTATGTGATCAATTTGCCAAAAAATATTCTAATGTTGCTGCGTATCATAAAAATAATACTGGACTAGGGTTGACTAGAAATTATGGCTTGGAAAGAATTAAGGGAGATTATGTAACTTTTGTTGACAGTGATGACTATTTAGCACCTGATGCAGTTCAACAATTAGTAGATGGGTTAAAGCATGGTGAGAATGATACCGTTATCGGTGGTTTTACTAAAATTACCGATAAAGGGGAGAAGATATATGTGGAATCATATCCTAAAGAGGATTTTAATGACGAAGAATGCTACAGCAAAGTTTTTTGTAAAATGCTGGGAAGCAGTCCAAAAGAACATGATTCTATAAAAGCATCTGTTTGGAATGTGTTATATTCAACTTCATTAATTAAAAGAAACCACATTTCGTTTGTATCAGAACGGCAATATATTTCTGAAGATATTGTATGGGATTCTGACTATTTTAAGTATTCAACGAACACAGAAATAATTGATTCAACGTCGTATTATTATAGGTCTAATCCGACTTCGTTGTCCAAAACGTATAGACCGGATCGCTTCGAAAAATGTGTTGTTTTTTTTGAGTATATGACCAATAAAATGGTTTATACAAAAATTTGTGATGAAGCTAGGCTAAGGCTAACTAAAAATTTATTTATAAATGTAAGATCTTGTTTTGCTTTAGAGAAAGGAAGATCGTTTCATGAGATCAAGCAAAGCATAAGAAAAATATGTTCAAATTTGGTTTTGCAAGAGGCGATAAAAGCCTACCCGGTCAGCCAATTGGGGATTAGTCAAAAAGTTTTTATTCATATGGTTAAAAATAAATGTGTAACTATTTTGGCTGTCTTGTCCAAATATGGATTACTAGAATAGATAGAGGAATAAGCGGTAAACTATGAAGAAGCTTTTTTTAGGTGTAAGAGCAATATTTTTCTTCGTATTTTTAAAGCTACGATACGGGAATAGGTGTGATTTGCACATAGTAAATTCTATTCGTGGAATAAATAAGTTTGAATTGCAGTCAAATGCTACATTAAAAATTGGAAAGTTCTTGATGACGCAAGGGCCGTTATATTTAAAGGCACTGCCGGACGCAAATATTATAATTGGAGATAATGTCTTTTTTAATCACAATTGCTCCATTACAGCTGCAGATAGTGTAATTATTGGAGATAATGTTACTATTGCAAATAATGTTGTAATTGTAGATCATGATCATGTAATGGATACAGTGGGTGTGGTTCAAGACAGATTGACTAAAGCGCCAGTTGTAATTGAAGATAATGCTTGGATTGCAGCAAATACCACTATAACTAAAGGAGTTCATATAGGTACTGGCGCTGTAGTAGCAGCTGGTGCCGTAGTGACTCACGATGTTCCAGCACATACAATTGCTGCGGGGATTCCAGCTAAAAAAATTAAAAGTTGCATCTGATTAAAAAAATGAGCTTACTTTATTTAAACCAAATCAAATCGCAGTCTACGCTATATAATAGAAAAAAACTGGCTACATACTATATAGACCTCGTCTTGATAATAGAATTTTTAGATTCCATAGAGTTGTTGTAAAGGCTTACGGTACTCTGCGCTTTATCTAGTACTTGTAGTGAACTTATTTTGGTCTATCAATTTTGGCGGAAACTGATTGTCTAATAGTTGTTAAAATTATCGATAATATATAGTATGGAGCAATTAAATGAAAAAGTGCTGTTTTATCATTCCATATTTTGGAAAATTACCAAATTACTTTGAGGTTTTTGCGAAGTCATGTGAAAAAAAACTTGATTACCAATGGCTTGTTTTTACTGATGATGAGCATAGATATCAAGTACCTAAAAATGTAGTTTTGAAGTCAATGAGCTTTAATGAATTTCTTAACATAACTAAAAATAAGTTAGGCTTTGAACCAGAAATACAAGAGTACCATAAAATTTGTGACTTAAAGCCAGCATTTGGCTATATATTTGAAGACTACATAAAGGAATTCGAATTTTGGGGCTACTGTGATTTAGATACAATTTTTGGGGACATGAATGCATTTATCACGGATGACATACTGAGAAAATATGATAAACTCTTTTGTTTAGGGCATTGTGTGATGTTTAAAAATAATTACGAAAATAACAGGATGTTTATGAAACCTGTAAATGGTAAGATATGGTATAGAGAATCATTCTTGTCGCCAAAAACTACTGTATTTGACGAGACGTATGGTGGAACACATAATATTAACACGCTTTTTAAGTTCTATAATAAAAAAGTTTTAGAAGAAGACTGGTCATTTAATTGCAATATTGCCCCAGCGAATTTGCAAAGGATACGTTATGTTCCTGAAAGTAATAGCTTTAAAGTCGAGAAATATCACGATTCGATCTTCGTTTGGGATAATGGAAAAATTTTACGGTATCAGTTGAAAAAGGGAAAAATATATAGCGAAGAATACATGTACATGCATTTTCAACAACGAAAAATGAAGGTGGACAAAAAGGTACTACAAACTTCTGCTATAAAAATTCTTGGAGACGGATTTTATAGCATGGATGAAGAAAAGGTCACTGTAAGTAATTTTAAAAAGATAAAGCACAGAGTATATTCATTTAGGAAATTTAAGCTGTTGTTAAAATGGAAAAAAGACGGTCTAAAGAAAAAACTAGGAATCTGAACTGTATGTTAATAGTGATGAGAAAGAACCATGATCGTATATGGTGAACCGGTAGATACTAATGAACAAAAAAATTGTATTAAGCAAACATAATTTGATCGAATTTATTATATCATTTTTTTATTTAATTTGTTATTTGGTACCCTAACTCCTGATTCTTTTCAAAAAGCAATCAACATGATAGGAATAGCTATTAGTTTATTTATTGCTTTGATAGTGCTTCAGTATGCGAATTATAATAGGTCAAAAATTAAAATCGAAATCTTACTATTTCTTTTTTGGGCAGGAGCATTATATTCTACGTATTGTAGTAGAGAAAGCTATATGCAGATGAATAGCTGGCAAGCAGGAATATATTTTATATTTAGAATATTGTCTTTTTTTGTAATGCTAGTTTATTCTGTAGAGAGAGGTGATGGCAAAGAAATTATAAAAGAATTCTTTGTGATCTCTTTAATATATTGTTTGATAAATGACTTAGTTTTCATTCCTCAAATGGCAGTTTTTAGGGCAACACAAGGCTACTTATTAGGAAATAAATTTTCTGTTTCATATATGCACTTAGAAATGGTAGCTTTCTATATTTTTCAAGGAGCTTTAGGTAATAAAACAAAGAAGAATATTACGCTAGTATTGATTCTATATTCTTTAACCATATCATTGTTAGTAGATTGTATTACCGGAGTTATGGGTGTACTTTTTTTCATTGTACTAGCCTTTTTACTTCCGAAGAAAATTACCAGAAATCCTTTACTATGGGTTGTAATATCAGTACTTTCCTTCGCATCTGTATATAATTATAATTATATTGTTGAAACAGATATATATCAAAAACTCTTTGTAAGATCCCTTGATAGAGGTGTTACCCTGACAGGACGTATGAACATTTATAAGGAGCTGCCACATTTAATGTCGGGACATTGGTTATGGGGATACGGACCTAGTAGTTCGTATGAGGTAATTCATAACTATTTAAATATGCCGAATACACAGAATGGGTTTTGGGATATCATATTACAAGTAGGTATAGTTTCTTTTACATTCTTAGCTCTACTAACAATTTATTCTATCTACCAAATAGACAAAAAAAAGGAAAATTTTCTTATTCCAATTATTGCGATGTTGGATATGTATAGTGTTTTGGCTATATTTGAGATTACTATAAGTCTTAGCTTTATAGGATTTGTAATTATCGCAGCTGTTTATTCTAGTTCACAAGTGATAGAAATATAAGTAGGGAATCTGTTTTATGTCCAAGCTATTATCTTTAATGTATACGATATTTTTTAATTTGAGATATTTACCGTTTAAGCAAGCTATTTTGCTTCCAATCAAAATAAATTATAAAGTGAAGAGCAAGCTTAATAGAGGAAGTATAATCATAAAAGCGCCTGTTTCTAGATTTATGATCAAAATAGGGTTCCAAGGTTCTAGCTTCATTTCATATGGCTCATCTTCGTTAAGCGTTTTGAATGGTGGAGAGTTGATTTTTAACGGGGATTGTATTTTTGGCGAAGGTTGCAACATATTTGTTGATGGTGGAAGCTTAACGATTGGTGAAAGCGTATATGCTAATAGAGACTTCTTATTTCAATGCGAAGATAGAAGCGTTATAGAAGATAATATTCTAATAGGATGGAGAGTAAGCATCCGGGACACTGATGGTCATGCCGTTAATAAGAAAGGTGTGACTGGTGGTGAATCTGCACCTATTTGTTTAAAAAAAGGATGTTGGGTAGCAGCACAATCAACCATCTTGAAAGGCACGGTAATTAGTGAGTACAGTATTGTGGGTGCTTGTTCATTAGTTCTTGGTTTGAAAATGTCGAAGTCACATTGTATGATTGCTGGTTCTCCGGCTAAAGTAAAGAGAGAAAATGTCACATTATTAAATTAAAAACTAAAAGCTAAAAACTATGAAAGAAAATTCCCCTTTATTAACTATTGTAGTACCAGTTTATAATTCTAAGCATTATTTAAAAGAGTGTGTTAATTCGATCATAAATAATGAAATTAAAAACAATGCTAGAGTGGAGATCATTTTAGTAGACGATGGCTCATCAGACGGTAGTGCTAAAGCTTGTGATGAGTATTCCCAAAACAATGATAATATTGAAGTAGTACATTTAAAGAATGGTGGAGTGTCTAAAGCAAGAAACTTCGGATTGAAACTAGCAACTGGAAAATATGTTTGGTTCGTTGATAGTGATGATATTCTACTAAATGGAGCTCTTTCAAATGTTATTGAAACAATAACTACCACCGATTTTGATATATACATTTTTGGATATCTCTTAAAAAATAAATTTGAAGGGACGAATGACGTCGAAAAGAAAAAAATCTTGAAGATAAGTAAGAAAGAGGCCATCCATTCTCTGTTAGACCCAGACTTTGCTACATTTCCGTGGAATAAAATTTTTAAAAAATCACTAATAATAGAAAATAGCATCTCATTTCCAAACAAAATGATTATGTGTGAAGATATGGAATTTTGTTATATGGCTTTTGATAAGGCTAAAAAGTTCCTTTTAACTAATAGCAAGTTATATGGGTATAGAAAAAACGGAAGTGGAGCATCTTTTAGTAAAAGTAAAGCACATTTTAAAGATGCAGCTATAGCTAACTTTGACTTATGCGAATATATCGAAAAAAACTATCCAGAATATTTTGGTGAAATTTTCAAGAATACTGTCGTGTCTATAGTCAGTTATTTATATAAATATAATAATTCGGATAGTGACTATTTAAAGTTGAGTGGCTTTATTAAAACACATGAGACACAGTGTTATAAACTAAGTGGAAAATTAAAAGTAGAGGTTTTGTTGTTCCTACATGGAAAATATATCTTTGATATTGTAGGGTTCATTAAGATACTAGTAAAAAAGATATTAAAGAATAACGTTACGTTGACATAGGTTGGTCTCCAAGTAAACTTATCTGAGAATCATGTTTCATAAAAGCTTTAGCTAATGAAGCGTGATTATTTTATGAGTTACATCTATAAATGAGAATTAAAGGGATGGTATTGCGTCCTATGTGAATACTACAAGGATTCATCTCAATTGACGATGCTTGAGTTTTTGCATAAGACGTATCCAATCTTAAATAGGTTTCTAAAACTTTAATGCAGTATAAGTATACTATTTCTTCTAAATCTAAGAAAAAATATGACATCATTGTTTGATATTATGTTAAACATGCAACGTGTTTATATAATATCCTAAATTAGTTTTTATAGGTGTGCCATGGGTATACCCTATCTCCGAAAAATCGTAATGATTGGTTACCGAATATAGAGTAGAAGGAAAAAACGTGAAAAATAAGTCATTAGGAAAAAACGCATTCTTAAATGGGTTACGGAGCATTTTAAATATTATATTCCCAATTATTACATTTCCGTATGTCTCTAGGGTATTAAATGTTGGAGAGTTAGGGAAGTATAATTGGTCTAATTCCTTCGTATCATATTTTTTACTGATTGCTGGCCTAGGAATTGCAACATATGCGGTTAGAGAAGGTGCTAAGCTTAGAAATGATCGTGAAAAAATCAGTGACTTCTCAAGTCAGGTGTTTTCGATTAATATTTTTTCTACAATAGCATCGTATGTATTATTGTTCTTATGTATCCTTATATTTCCAAAGGTACAAAGCTATGCGGCATGTATTTACATATTTAGCATCCAGATTATTTTTACCACATTAGGGACGGAATGGATATACACTATTTTTGAAGAATATACGTACATTACAGCCCGAAGTATAGTATTTAAAATATTATCAGTGATACTGCTTTTCATCTTCGTAAGAAAACCAGGAGATTACCTAAATTATGCCGGTATAACTGTTTTTTCTGCTGTGGGTTCAAATGTACTAAATTATTTACATGCTAAAAAGTTTTGTGCAATTAGGTTTACTCTTAAAATTGATTGGAAAGAACATCTAAAGCCAATATTAATAATTTTTGCTTCATCAGTTGCTACGACAATATATTTAAGCTTAGATACAACTTTGCTAGGCTTAATAAACAATAATTACGTTGTGGGGATCTATTCTGTTTCAACAAAAATGTATAATATTGTTAAGCAGCTCATTGCTGCGGTGCTAACCGTTACAATTCCAAGATTTGCATTACTATGGGGGAGAAATAGATACAGAGAATATCGACAACTATTATTGCAAATATCTAATGTGCTAGCTCTGATATCAATTCCAGCAGCTGTCGGTGTTTATATGTTGGCGCCCCAGATCGTGATATTACTTTCTAGTGCAAAATATATTAGGGCTGTTAGTTCATTGCGTTTGCTATGTCCGGCACTGATCTTTTCAATTTTTAGTTGGATTTTTACTAGTTGTGTCTTGATACCCGCAAAACGCGAAAATAAGGTTTTGATCATAACGGTGATCAGTGCTATAGTTAATTTGGTTTTGAACTTGCTATTAATGCCGTCACTAAAAGAGAATGCCGCTGCAATAACAACGTCATTATCAGAGGCAATTTCTATGATTTTGGGGATATATTATAGTAGGGATATAGTCAAGAAACTGTATAATAAAGAATTTTGGAAAGACATTCTACTTTATGCGGTTGGTGCAGCGACTATAGTAGCTATTTGTTTTGCTGGCAGTATTTTATTTAATTCAACGATAATAATCATTTTGTTTGATGTTACATTATCTACGATAGAATATGGTTTGATACTCATTGGGCTAAGAAATAAATTTGCGCTTGATGCGTTAGAAAATATAATGATGAGGATTAAATAATCGCCAATTGCAAGAATAAAGGTTCAGTATAAATTCTTGTGTAAATAGAAAATAGGCAATAAAAAAAGAAGGGTTGTCCCTTACAATGTTAATAACGACAAAAACACAGGAGCCCTTCTTACTATGAATTATACAGAACTGTCAGTTGCTACTCAAGATGTTATGCCTAACAAAGGTGTCTTATTCTTTAAATCTGGTCTTTCCGACTTTATTCAAGTTGGCAAGCCAATTCAAAATGAAGATGGATTAACCTTTGTAGGAAAGCTAGATGAGTGTGGTGATACTTTCTGTCCTAATTGCTCAAGAAAGCTAGTTAAAAATGGGTCTTTAGAATCTACTCTTAAGCACGTCGCTATTGGTGGAGTACACACCAATATCAGAGTGTCCTATGCACGTTTTCGTTGTCTTAACATTGATTGCCAATTCAACACTAGAAGCCAGTCTATCCCTTTTAAAGCTGATGGTTATCGCATCACCAAACCTTTAAAAGAATACACTGAGAAACTGTTAAGCTATGGCTTTACTCTAAAGGCAGTGGCTTGGCTTACTGGCTTGGACAAGATGACTGTAAAGTCAATTCACAAGTCTCTTCTACTGTCTAAATTTACAACTGATGGCAAGACACTCATAAAACCTGAAAGGCAGGCAAAATACTTAGCCATTGATGAGTTTAAGCTCCACGATGGCCATAAGTACGCCACCGCAATCATAGACTGGGAGACAGGGTATTATTCTCTACTTAGCCCATGGCAAGAAGAAGGCCGTTGTTTTCGAGTTTATGGATCATGTTGGCGATGAGTGGATGTCAAAAGTTGAGGCAGTGGCTTGCGACATGAATTCAGACTTCGAAGAAGCTTTTAAAGGGCGCTATCCCAAGCTAGACATCGTCTATGATCGTTTCCACATTATCAAGAACTTCAACGATAAGGTGGTTTCCGAGATCCGTAAAGATTAACAAAGACGATTGGCTGAGGAAGGCTCTTCAGAAGCTGCCAAGTTGCTTAAGAATTCACGTTACATCTTGATGTCTAAAAGATCCACATTAGTCCAGAAGGATGAGGACGCCCGCAAAGGCAAGCTAGTGTCTACTGCTGGTGAAATATTCAATACACCAGAAATAAAGGCTCGTGGTGGTAATGAAGTCTGGTATGACGAGCTATTGGAAGAAAACAAGCTCTTCTTCACAATAGATCTCGTTAAAGACCTGCTAGACCAAGCATACAACTCACATGACGAAATAGAAATGTGCGTCAGACTAGAAGAGATCATAGATATCTGTAAGGCAACTAAAAATAGTGACTCTTTGTCAAATCTTACTGATGATTGTCAAGGAGTGTAAATAAATTTAATGAGAGTGCTGAACAGCTTCTAGCCGTTTGGCGCTCTTTTTTAGTGAAATGAGATTCTGCTCCAGTCTGATTCGTTTCAGAAGGTGGGTGAAGTTGGAGTAGCCGTATGCCGTGCGCTCAATCTGTTTGATTTTGCGGTTGAGGCCTTCCAGGCAACCGTTCGAGAAAGGCAGCGCAGCGCCATTTAGAACAGCCCTAAAGCTCCTTCTGAAGCTTCTGATAGTGGTTCTAAGCTGCGGACAGTATTGTCTAGTATTGCCGCTAAGCAATTCTTCTATCTTTTCCGGGTCCTTGTATTTTAACGCGTACATGAAGTCCTGCATGAAGTTGTAGGTGTTTTCCAGAGTCTCATCACATTGAAGCCCCTCGCTAACAATCTGGGACTGGGTGTAAGGTGCTCGAAGGCTTCTGTTGTAGACTTGGTGCGTTCCTTCCAACTCTTTGTACTTTTTCAGATAGAGCTTCCAGTGGCTCTTAAGGAGCTTGTATTCTCTAGAAGTCTTATCCATTTCCTTCATGAATTGCACTCTAAAGCCGGTAAAGGATCTGGTCACCATTTGAACCATGTGGAAACGATCAACGACGACCTTAGCGTTTGGAAAGAGCTCTCTGGCAAGGGAGCCGTAATAGCAGTTAAGGTCAGTGCTTATCGTTTTGACGGCCTTTCTGGTCGTTTCTGGGAACTGCTCAAAGTACTTTCTGATAGTGCTCTTAAAGCGGTTCTGCAGAATAACTACGATCGTGTGCTTTTCGCCGTCTTGACAGATGAAGTGCAGCTTTCGGCCGATGCCTCTGAATTCGTCAAAAGCCAGGTGTTCAGGCAGGGAGTCAAATGATAGGGTAAACTGAGCGCTGCACTCGTCCAGACATCTTTGAACAGTGGTGACCGAGACGCTGTTTTCCCTGGCAATACTGGTCATAGAACGGTCTTCGGTAAGCCCGGATATGATTTTGCGCTTGACAGCGTTGGAGATGTGGCAGTGCTTTTCGACAATGTTAGTGGAAGGATAACTGTATTCTTGGCAGTTCTTACAAAAGATGCCGAGCTTTTTGACTTTGATAAAGACGGGTTTGCTTGCATTTGCGGAAATATATGGGATAGTGACGGTCTTGAAGCCGTTATAGATAAAGTTGTCGGACTCGCAATTAGGGCAGACGTTGAGCTCAGCCAGGGCTACGCACATAATCACATTCATGCCCCTGTAAGTGGTGCGAGTGCAGCTGATGAAATTAAGGCAAGGGTCTTCAATATCGAGGAATTCTTTAATATAATTAGTGTTGAGGTTCATAGAGACCAGCTTTCTATACTTATGAGAATTGTGGAAGATGATTTTAAGTTTGATAGCGAGGCCTATGGGCCTCTTTTTTATACTATTAAAACAAAAAAATTCTTACCGATGGACAATTGATGTTCACCGGTAAGAAAAATTATAGAGCCTCACTTCTGAATATATCAGAAGGATTCCACTTTTTTGGTGTTTTACCGAAATAAAAAATAGGGAAGAATACTATTTTTGCTTGTGATACTTAGTATCAATAGCATTAACAGTAGAAATTGCAAAAAGAAAAACCAACCAGTAATACCACCTGGAGAGAAAATGGTACTTAGTTCCGACCCAAATCCAAATAATCGCAATGATAAACGAAAGACTCCAACTAAGGTAGTTTAAATGCTTCACTTTATCTCTTAGTTTGAAGGGATCAAGTCCATCAAGAATATTCATCATTAGTTCCTCACTTTCAGTTGATTTTCAAGTCTCATTGTATCGTAGCCGACAATTAATATCTATGTAAGCAATTTCCACTTCTTGTTGAAAGAGGATGAATTGCATACACTGCTTTATCTATTATGATCAAAGTAAAGAAAGTGTGGTACGAAATGAAAGAATTAATTGATGAACAAGTTAAACGTTATATGGAGAATATTAAAAGCTCGCTTCCAAACGACCAACGTCTATATCGTGTTTTTGAAAGAACGTATTTAAATACACTGACAGAGGCATTAGTAGAAGATGATCAAGGGAGTATGTTTGTGTTAACAGGTGATATCCCTGCCATGTGGCAACGTGATTCTGCAGCACAGCTACGCCCTTATATACCTTTGGCTAAAACAGATTCCAAGATTAGGAATGTGATTGTCAAAGTAATTAAAAGACAGTTCTTTAATATGAATTTGGATCCGTATGCTAATGCTTTTAACGAGTTTCCAAATAACCACGGTCACCAAACTGATAAAACGAAAATGGGACCATGGATTTGGGAGCGAAAATTTGAAATTGATTCTTTGTGTTATCCGGTTCAACTCGCCTATCTTTTGTACAAAAACACTGGTGAAAAAAAACAGTTCAATAAAGATTTCGTCAGTGGGATTCGTAAAGTACTGGTGACATTTAAACAAGAGCAACATCATGAATCTTCGCCGTATTCTTTTGAGAGAGAATGCGATATACCAACAGATACATTGGCTAATGGAGGCAAAGGGGCTCCAGTAGCATATACAGGAATGATTTGGTCAGGATTCAGACCAAGTGATGATGCTTGTACTTACGGATATCTAATTCCGGCAAATATGTTTGCAGTAGTGATTCTCAGATACATCTGTGAACTATTTTCAAGTGTTTTAGATTATCCAGAAATAGTTGAAGAAGCAACTAAAGTTAAGGAAGAAATTGAAGAAGGAATAAAAAAGTATGGTTTGGTGGAATACAGAGGGCGCCTAACATATGCCTATGAAGTTGATGGCTTAGGCAATACCTTGATGATGGATGATAGTAATTCTCCAAGTTTGCTTTCAGCACCATATTTTGGATACTCAGCTACTGATGATCAGCTTTACCAGAATACGCGCCGCTTTATTTTGTCTGTGGACAATCCATATTTTTACTTAGGAGAATTTTGTAGCGGTCAAGGAAGCCCTCACACACCGAAAGGATACGTCTGGCCATTGGCTTTGGCGTTACAAGGATTGACCAGCAATTCAGAATCAGAAAAATTGTCACTCTTATATTCCTTAGTTACCACAACTGCAGGTACCGAAATGATTCACGAAAGTTTCGATCCAAATGATCCAAGTAAGTTTACTAGGCCGTGGTTTTCGTGGGGGAATATGATGTATTGCGAGTTGCTGCTAGATTACCTTGGACAAAGGGTTAAGTGTTAAAACAATCAATTTCCACAAAAAGCGGAAATTAGAGCGCTTTCATATTTCGCGCAAAAAAGTATCATGGAAAGTGAAAAAAATGCAGGAGGTGAAGAAATGAAGTTTGATGAATACAGTGTATTGGTAGATGTTGACATTAAAAACAAACTGGACTTGTTGAAATATATTTCTGAATACGCAACTAAGATTGGCATTGCTTCCGATGCTTTAAAGCTAAATGAATCATTTCGAGAGCGTGAACAAGAATTTTCAACGGGACTGGAAGATGGTTTTTCAATACCACACGCAAAGACCAGTGTTGTGAAGGAAGTTGGCATCATCTATGTCAGACTTAAAAATGCAATAGAGTGGGAGACTTATGACGATCAACCGGTAACCGACGTTTTTGCATTGATGGTACCGCCAGAAAATGCTGGGACAACTCACTTAAAAATGTTGGCTAAGCTTTCTACTGCGCTACTGGAAGATAGTTTTAAAGAGAAATTGCGAACACTGACAGAACCAAAGCAAATAGCAAATTACATTTCAAAGGAAATCGAGGTCGAGAAAATATGATCAATGTAGTAGGAATTAGCGCTTGTCCTGCAGGGCTGGCACATACGCCAATGGCAGCTAAAGCAATCGAAAAAGCAGGTAAGGAATTGGGCTGGAACGTTAAAATGGAGCAACAAGGAATGATGGGTCCTGTAAATGCAATTACTCAAGAAGAGGCTGATGCTGCAGAGTTTGTATTAATTGCTTCAGATCAAAAGATTACGAGCATGGAACGTTTTGAAGGTAAGCCAGTAATTCGGGTTGATATCAATACTTGCATTAAGGCACCAAAAGCAGTTCTTGAAAAGTGTCATGCAGCGGTTTTGAAGAAGGAAGGTAAGTAATCATGAAAAAACTGCTTAAAGAGTGGGAAGGATATGTAATGAGCGGCATATCCTACATGATCCCAACGATTATTGGTGGCGCGTTGGTCGTTGGTGTTCCACAGATTATTGGGATGTGTTTTGGGGTTACCGACCTATCAAAATACGCAAAAACTGCCGGTTTCTTACACTGGTTGTATCAAGTAAATCAAGTTGGTTGGATTGGGATCGGCTTGGTCAACTTGGTTATTGGTGGTTATATTGCTTACGCAATTGGTGACAAGCCTGCTTTAGGTGCTGGTTTTATTGGTGGGCAATTGGCAACTAACAACCAATTAGGCTTTATCGGTGCCATGGTTGCTGGTTTTGTAGCTGGTTATGTTGCTCGGTGGTGCCGTAAGATCAAGGTATCAGAAAAGTGGAACTCTGCAATTGAATTAATTGTAACGCCTCTGTTGACGACTGGTGCGGTAGCTATCGTTGTCGGGTTAATCCTCAATGCACCGTTAGCTTGGATCAACACAAGCTTAGTAAGTTGGGTTAAAGCGATGGTTAACCAAAAGACTAACGCAATCCTTCTTGCAGCTGTCATGGGCGGTATGATTGGCGTTGACTTAGGTGGCCCTGTTAACAAGGCTTCATGGTCTGTTGGTAACTTCTTTATGTTGGAAGGTATTTATAAGCCATGCCTTTACACCAACATTGCAATTTGTGCTATTCCTTTAGGTTATGCTTTGATGACTTTCATTTGGCCAAAAGAAAGATTTTCAGCTGAATTGTTTGAAATGGGGCGTAACGACTTAGTCACTGGTGCGTTTGGTATCACCGAAGGTGCTATTCCATTTTTGATGAAGGCTCCACAATTATTCTTTGTAAACGTTATTGGTGGTGCTCTGGGTTCAGTTGTTGGCGCTGCTATGGGGGTTAATTCAATTATGCCGCCTTTGGGTGGTATCCCGGGCATTCTGACTGCACAAAATATCCCGGCCTATATTTGCGGTATTCTTGCATGTTCAGTTTTCATTGCTGTTGTTGCTCCGCTGATTGCTAACTTTAAGGAACCTAAGGAAGCAGAAGTTAACAGTGACGATATTGAAATCAATTTTGAATAGTTGTTATTAGGCTATGGTTTGTTAATTTGCCAAGAAGTTAACACCATAGCTTTTATTTTTCAAAACGGGAGATAAAAATGAAAACGGTACATATGGTTCCACATACGCACTGGGATCGGGAGTGGTTTTTTACTTCATCTAGGGCAAAAGTATACTTGCTAAAGGATGTTCAAGATGTGTTGACTAGATTGGAAGAAGACCCAAGATTTTCATGTTTTGTGTTAGATGGTCAAGCTTCGTTGATTGTAGATTACCTAAAATGGCGGCCACAAGATGAGGAACGGGTTAGGAAGCTGGTTAGCCAAAAAAAGCTGATCATCGGTCCATGGTATACCCAAACAGATCAGTTTCTTCCGTCAGGCGAAAATATAATCCGCAATTTGACTTATGGAATGCGAATTTGCGAAAAATTAGGAGGATATCAGAAAGTGGCTTACGTACCTGATTCATTTGGTCAAGAGTCGAGTATGCCACAAATCTACCGCGAAGCTGGTCTAGAAAATGCCGTTCTTTGGCGCGGCTTTTCCAATCAAGAAGCACCCAAATCAGAATTTATTTGGCAAGGAGAAGACGGAAGTCGGGTCAAAGTCTATAGGATGGCTTGCGGGTATTTTATTGGTGGACTGATTGATGAAAACAATCTGGATAAAATTATGCAAGAAAATTCCTTCCCGGAAGTTGAAAAAGAAGCCACAACCAATCAGATTTTGTTTCCACAAGGTTCAGATATGGCTCCAATCCGATTTAATTTGCCAGACTTGATTGAGAAGCTAAACGAGCTGCATACAAAATACTGCTTTAAAATCAGTTCGCTTGAGGACTATATTTCTGCTGTAAATCAAGAAAAAACGCGGTTCTCAATAATTGATGGTGAGCATGACAGTGGCCGTGACATGCGGGTTCATAAAAGTAATTACTCTTCACGCGCAGACTTGAAACAATTTAACACATTCTTGCAGAATTACTTAACGAATGTGGTTGAACCGCTTTGCAGTTTAGGAACCAGATTTGGTTTGGAGTATCCCCAAGCTGAGATTGAAAGCATGTGGGAAAAAATATTTGAAAATTCGGCACACGATTCTATGGCAAACTGCGTATCAGACAGTGTTAACAATGATATCCTTCATCGTTATAAAGAAGTAAAAGACATTGCTACTAGTATAGTTGAATTGACGTTACGGGAAATCTCTGTTCGTGTTAAAAACGATGGTCATGATCTGACTTTGACAGTCTTTAACACTTTGACGGTTTCACGAACAGGAATTATCCGTCGCAAGTTGTTTATTCCCTTTAAAAAGTTCGAAATTATTGATCCTTTGGGCAATAAAGTGCCATTTACCGTTCTTTCGCTTAAAGATGAAACTGCTGAAATCAATGGTGCAACAATTCAACTGAATCCTGGGGATGAAATCTACCATCCAGACCATGTTTACGAGGCAGACCTGGCAATTAAAGTAGAAAACATACCACCAATGGGTTATAAGCAGTTTTATGTCCATGAAGCCACGACGAGTGATGAAATACAAAAATCTACGGATCGAAGTGTTGAAAATGAATTTTACAAAATTGAACTCAACTTCGATGGCAGCTTGGAGATAACTGACAAAGAATCCAATCAGATTTACCATCGACAGGCGATTCTGGAAGAAAACGGTGACGGAGGTGATTCCTACAACTACTCACCGGCACATGACGATAATGTGATCTATTCAACTGATCAATCCTTTACTTGGCATGCATTCAAGTCAGACCTCGTTGAACAATTAACAATCAGTTTCAAATTTAAGGTACCGAAAGATTTAAATGCACGAAAAGAAGGAAAGCTTGATACAGACTTACCAGTTGTATTGAAGATTTTACTTTACAAGGGCGAAAAATTAGTTCGATTCCATCTGGATGTTGATAATAGAGAGGTTTCTGATCACCGTCTATGCATAGACTTTGATTCAGAAATCGTTAATAAGTTTACAGTAGCAGACCTTCAATTTGGCGCGATTAAGCGTCCAGTAGAAAAAGACAAGGACTTGGCAAACTGGAAATTAGAAAAAAACAAGTGGCAAGAAAAGCCGATTTCGATCAATACGATGCAGTCATTTGTGGCAGTTGGCAATGATTTATTTACATTGGCATTGTTCCCTCAAGGAGTTCGCGAATATGAAGCAATTGGGAAGAACCATTCCAAATTGCGACTAACATTGTTTAGAACATATGGCATGTTAGGGAAATCGGATCTACTTTATCGCCCAGGCAGGGCTTCAGGGGATGCTACTGTTGAAACTCCAGATGCTGAGCTCCATAAAGAGCTTTCTTTTGATTTTGCTCTTTACTTGGCAGAAAGGGACTTTGATTCTGCAGAAGTAGCTCAAGCTGCTAAGAATTACAACACGCCACTTCAGATATTTGAATATGCAGAATTTTTAAATGGCAGATTGTTGTTTCCATTTAATCGGGTAGCTCGTGATTTGCCACAAAGTGCTAGTTTGCTTAGTACGCGTGGAAAGCTGATTCTAAGTACGATCAAGAAGGCAGATGAGCGGCCTGGTTGGGTGATTCGCCTCTACAATGGTGGGTTTACTGCCGTTGAGGATAGTTTGCTTTTCAAGCAATTAGTGAAGCATGCAGAGCTAGTTGACTTGCGAGACGAATGCAAAGAAAATCTGGCTGTTGAAGAGAATCGGGTATTTTTACCAAAACTGGAGCATGCAAAGTTTGTATCGGTTTATATTGAGTTTGCTTAAAGGCAGGAGATGCAAAAATGGTTAAAGCATATTTAGTAAATCACACACACTGGGATCGAGAATGGTACTTTACGACGCAGGATGCTCAAGTATTAAGTGACCAGCTGTTTACTGACGTACTCGATGAACTGGAAGCTCATCCAGAGGCTAATTTCACCCTTGATGGACAGATGTCGATCGTTGACGAATACTTAGAGCTTCATCCCGAAAACAGAGATCGTATTAAGAAACTAACAGAGAGAGGACAATTGTTCTTAGGCCCTTGGTATACTCAGACTGATGCCCTCGTTCCTAATGCAGAATCAATTATCCACAATTTGATTATCGGTATTTTAGATGCACGGATGAACTTTGGTAGAGCAATGATGCTGGGGTACCTTCCTGATACTTTTGGCTTTAATGCCAACATGCCGATGCTTTTGGGGCAAGTAGGAATCAAAGACTTCCTTTGTTGGCGTGGGACAGACTTTAAGCGCCAAGTTCAATCACCTTATTTTAAATGGAAGTCTTTGGGGAATCGTGCTGTATTTGCTGCTAATTTTCCATTGGGGTACTATACGGGACAAATTGCTTTAGAGTCTAAAAAGCATCTGCAACAATTTGTAGAGGAAAGACTAGATCCGGGAATCAAGTTTGAAGCTGAGAATGGCAATAATGCGGAAGTCTTGATTCCATCTGGAATTGACCAGATGAATATTGTCCATAATATTTCACAAACAGTAGATGATATAAATAAGCTCAGTCAGCATCATGTTGAAATTTCAACTTATCCTGAGTTTATGAGTAAACTCCACGATAAAGTTTTGCCCGTTTACGCTGGTGAACTGCGTTATCCTGCATATTCCAGAGTCCACCGGACAATCGGAGCAGTGAGATCCAAAAACAAGAGAAAAAATTTCCAGCTGGAGCAATCGATCCAACGCCGGGTAGAACCGCTGATGCTACTTGCCAAAAAGGCAAATATTCGCGTGTCACAAGGCTTGCTGATCAAACTATGGAAACTCACTTTAGACTGTCATCCACACGATACTATGGGGGGCAGTGTGACTGACAATGTTGCTGTTGATATTGACCACCGATTTAAGCAGGCTTTCGAAATTGCGGATGGGCTAGAAAATTATATCAAGAAGCGCTTGGCCCAACGATTGCACTTAACTGATCATGATGTTTTGCTTTTTAATACAGATCCATTTGCATTCAGTGGATATAAGACGATTGAATTTATTTCACAGAGCAAATCAATAGAATTTGACAGTAAGTACGAAGCGACTATTATCAAGTCGGAATATACACCTTCTAGACCTAACATCATGCAACTGACATCAAAAGGCTATGAATTCAAAACTGAAGCAGGATACTATAAGATTTATGCTAAAGTTAAAGTTGATCTTCCAGGATTAAGTTATTGTGTACTGCATTTTAGAGACAGCAAGAAAGAGTTGGCTGAGTTAGAAAAGAAGAATGATAGCACGATTACTAATTGTGATGTTACCTTGGAATTTGACGGAACGAACTTTAACTTGAAAACCCCTGAGCGAGATTTTAAAGATGTTATCCGCATTCATGACCAAGGTAATGACGGTGATACTTATGATGTTTCCCCGTTGCGTGGGGACCATGATCTGATTCTGCCATGGACTGGTAAATTGATTAAAGAGAGCAAAAATGGTCATCAACGTTTGATTTTGTCAGGGTCATGGGTTTTGCCATATGACTTACAAGACAGAAGATCGAAAGCCAAGCAAATAGAAGTATCATATCAGCTGATTTTGACCTTTGCTGCCGGTGAAAGAGTCCTTTCAGGAAAGCTGATTGTTGATAATCAAGTATTGTCTCATCGTTTACGCTTAGAAATGAAGACAGGAATTAACAGTTCACAAGCGCATGCCCAGATTCAAGGCGGTTTTCGCTATACCAAGAATGTGCCGATTGAGAATGACTGGCAAAAAGAATTTGTTGAAAAGCCTGTGAACATTTATGTATTCGATCGTGTCGTTGGTTTGCACGATGAGGCGTGCGGCCTATATTTCTTTGGCAAAGGGCAAAAGAACTATGAATTGATCGACAAGTCTATCTTTGTAACTTTGATGGCAACCACCGGACAGCTGGGAAAGGCCAACCTACTTTGGCGGCCTGGCAGAGCTTCAGGTGATACGACATCTGTTGGTCACCAAATGACTCCAACGCCTATGGCACAAGAACTTGGTAAAAATTCATTTGAATTTGGATTAGCATTTTTTGCAGGTGAAGACTTACGAGAAGGGAAGATTATCAAAGCTGTCAATCACTGGCTTGCCCCAAGCGTTTCATATCAGATGCAGAATTATAATCTGTTTGTTAATCGGTTGGACAATAAAATTTGGGACATTGAATTTTCGTCAGATCTACCTAAAGCGACACTGTCTGCTTCCTATCTTGATCTGCAGTTGGATCCATCCTTGGAAGTTTCAGCATTGTATCCTGCGTATACTATCGATCATGGTTATGTCCTCCGTTTAGCAAACGAAACGGGACAAGTGATTGACATTTCTGGGTTAAAATCTGCTGGCTATCTTTTAGTCAACGCTTTGGAAGAAAAGATTACTGGTAAATATGAAGTAGGTCCTTACGATATGATTAGCTTGGTTAAATTAGATTAACTTTCTTGATAGCGATTCCTAAAATGGCATTATTGTGCTAAGATCACTAATGAAACTTGCAATGGAAAGAACCTGAAAACATGCAATTGTCTTACAAAAGATTAGGCGAAATATTAAGCATTCTTTTAAGAATGCCGGAAGCTCAATATATATCGGCTAATAATTTGGCTGAGCGTTTAGGAGTGACTAGTAGAACTATTCGCAGCGACATCAAAGAAATAAACGATGAGATTGCATCTTATCACATAAGTGTGCAAAACCGCCGAGGTCATGGCTTCTATTTCAAATATGCTGATAGACAAGAAATGGATAATCTGCGGAAGGATGTTTTGGAGGGAGAAAAGAATTCTCCTTCGGGCATGACCTACAATGAACGCCTAAATGATCTAAAACATTGGCTGTTTAGACAAAGCAAGGTAAATATTGATGAGCTATTAGATGATCTTTTGATTAGTGACACGACTTTAAATAGCTATGTTAATGCGATTAGGCATGGATTGGCCAAATTTGGCTTAAAAGTTGAACGACATAATGATTACTTGCAAATAGCAGGTAGTGAGGAAGGCAAAAGGGATTATATTTTACGAAATATGATCAACCGACGTGATGCTGAATACGTGGTTGACGTATCTGACAGTGAAGAAGAAATTTTTGACAATGTCGATTTGCAGAAATTAAGTCAAGAAATTAACGGCTTTTTAGATAAAAATAGCTATAGACTGGCTGATATCAACCGAAAAAATTTTTTGATACACATGGCCTTAAGTATCTCAAGGATAAAAAAAGGGGCATCGCTTGACAAAGTTCCATCTAAAAACTTTGTTTTGGGTTCAACTGATAAGGTGGTCTTTGAAAACTTCCTAATGCAACTTGAATCGGATTTCAACGTTAAATTTAACGCATACGAGCAACAGGTGCTAGAATACCACTTCGCGATGAACTATCCTCGTGTTCTTAGGAATTCTAGCACTTCCGTTAGGAAAGAATTGATAGAAATGTCTATAGAAGACTTTCTAGAAAGAATTCAGGAAGAATTTGGAATCGACTTAAGTGGAGATGATGATTTAAAAAGGAATCTGCAAAATCATTTGCAGCTTCTGCTAAAAGTAAATCGAGTGAACGGGAAAAGGAAGAATCCAATGCTTGACCTTATTTTTTCGACCTTCCCTTATTCTTACGAGATTACAGCGGTAGCTGCACCGGTTTTGGAGAATGATCTGCATATTTCTTTAAATCAAGATGAGCTTTCCTTTTTGACTTTGCATATTGGGGCGGCAGTTGAACGTACCAATAAGACTATTATCAAACGAAAAGCAGCGCTGGTTTGCAGTGAAGGTAAAGCCATGGCTTCCTTACTTAAGTCAAGGCTGATGCACCAATTTGATACCTATTTGACAATTACTGGGATTTACAGTTATGACGATTATCTAAATGGAAAAATTGCCAATAATGACTTCTTAATATCAACGGTACCGATCACAGATAGCAATGTGCCGATTATTCAGATTGATTTGGCCAATTTTCACGATGATATCAAGCAGCTTTATGAATACCTACAATCCATCACCAACCCATATCAAGTAATTGGGGAACTACTTGATGAACGATATATCTACTTGATCGACAATGCAGATATGACCAGAGATAAAATCATCAATTTGATGGTTGACAATTTAGAAAAGAATCAAGATGTAACGCAAGATTTCAGATCCAAAGTTTTTAAGCGGGAAGAAATGTACTCAACAGCAGTTGGTGGGCATATGGCAATTCCGCATGCAATTGGTTTTGAAACACAAAAATCTATAGTTTCTTTTACCAGACTAAGTCAGCCAATCGAGTGGGACGACCATAATGAAGTCAATTATATTTTTTTGCTGTCGATCTCTAGAGATGATTATTTGAACGTTCAAAAGTTCTTTGATTTCTTGATAGGGTTGCAGACGAATCAACAGTTTAGAAAAATAATTGATAGTGCCAAAAACGCAACAGAAATTAAACAAGCTATTGTCGAAATGATAGATGCACATTTTTAGAGAGGAAGAATTATGAAAGAACCTATTTTTTTAAAACCAGTATTTCATGAAAAGATTTGGGGTGGTACTGGTTTACGTGATGAGTTTGGGTATGATATTCCAAGTGATCATACTGGAGAATGTTGGGCAATCTCAGCGCACCCACATGGTCCGGCAGAAGTTATTAACGGACCGTACAAGGGTATGAAACTAAATGAGTTATGGGATCAGCATCGAGAACTGTTTGGAAACGCAGAAGGAAATGTTTTTCCGTTATTAACTAAAATTCTGGACGCCAATCAAGATTTGTCAGTTCAAGTTCATCCTGATAATGAATATGCTGAAGAGCATGAACATGAACTTGGAAAAACTGAATCTTGGTATGTTATCAAGGCTAAGCCAGGTGCCATGTTGTATTACGGTCATAATGCAAAAACACGGGATGAGTTTGCTGATATGATTCACAACAAGCAATGGAAAAAGCTACTTCGGAAAATGCCAGTCAAACCGGGAGATTTTGTTTACGTTCCTCATGGTATGGTTCATGCGGTAGGTGCTGGAATCATGGTTCTCGAAACCCAACAATCAAGTGATACGACGTATCGCATGTATGATTTTGACCGAGTAGACCAGAAGACCGGTCATTTGCGCGAGTTACACATTCAGCAATCGATCGATACTGTAGAAGTGCCATTTAAGATGCCAGTTCTGAACCACAAAGAATGGGACGTTGGCGATGTCCATGTCACTCAGTTTGTAATGGCCGAATATTTTGGAGTGTTTAAGTTAGATGTTAATGGCTTAGGCAATTTTGAAAATACAGATGGCAAATATCGGTTGCTTTCAGTTATTGACGGTCAATGTACATTGGAAATTGATCAACAAAAATACGAACTCCAAAAGGGACAACATTTGATCCTGCCATCTACTGTGAACAAGTGGTCTTTAGACGGGGATGCAACGATAATTGCATCTAAGCCTGGAGATGAAGCGTAAGTTCAGTAAGATGAAAAAACATTTGTAAAAACTATATACTTTATACTATAATTAACATAGGAACTGACGTAGAAGTCATTTTCTTATTTATATCCCTTTTCAGCTGCCAGTATTAACTTGTGTTGACTGGTGGCTTTTTCTTTGGAATACTTAACTTGATAATAACAATTTACCCAAAATCCTAGTTTTATTTTTTCACGTAGAAAATCTAACTAGGTTTTTCTTTGCCATAGAGAGATTAGATTTTGGAATCGACTATATCTGTAGATTTATGATTAGATACTTTGTAAACACCCAATAATGTGGTAACCATAGCCCCCCTTGTTTAGAAGTCATATAGACTGTATTCGGACAATTGAATAAGATATTATAGTAGAACATCCAGTAGTGTCATTCAAGTTGTCAAAGACTGATTTATGAGCGTTATCAGAATTTATGGTAGCTAACATGCCAAAGAAGTTCAGATATTGATTAACTTACGAACTAGGGATTTAAGGAGGAAAATGTTGCTGGAGAGGATTTTTGTGCAGACTCCCAAAGCGGTTCAAGTATCTTAGAGAGTTAGATAAAAAATGGAAAATGTTTTAGAGGCAGAGCAAATTTTAGATCTAGTCTTGATGAATAGCTAGTAAAGAGACAAAAGACACAGTCCTCATTAATGGGCTGTGCCTTTTGTAATTACGTAGTTTTGCACTTAATCAAACTTACCGGAATAGTTTGTGACGCATCATAAATCTTTGATTTATGAATCATTGCAAGTAGGTTGCTACAACAAACATTGCAAATTGTATCAATATCTTGCCGAATAGTTGTGATGCCGAGTTCTTTTGACTTGGCAGATCCGTCAAAACCGACAATCGCAATCTGCTCAGGCACCTTGTATCCTAGCATCAGTGCTTCTTGATAAAGGAAGGCTGCCAGATTATCGTTGATACAGAAAATTCCAACTCGGTCATGCTGCTTCAAAAGTTCAGAAATTTTAGCGTCAAAGCCGTCGCGTTCCTCTGCTAAATCGAGTCCTTCAGAAGTGGCTGTGATTTTAATAACGTTAGGTTCGAGTCCTCGACTTTGGCAGGTATTACTGAAGCTGAGAATTATTCTTTCGTTGCTTGAGAAGTTGTCATTGGAAGTAGTGATCATGATAGGGTAGGTACCCAGACCTTAGATGATGATGCATTTGGGAAGAATCCAGCTTTTAACGGGCTTATTTTCTACTCAGACCGTGGCTGGCAATATCAGCGCTATGCATATTAAGCCACTCTGGCTAACAGAGGGATCGATCAGAGTATGTTCAGACTCGGTAATTCTCTAGATGATTGCTTGATGGAGTGCTTCTTCGGTATTCTTGATCGTGAGATGTTCTACGGATAAGAGCATAAATACAAGGACTTAAATGATCTTGAACAAGCAAATCCACAAGTACATTAATTGCTACAACAACGTAAGAATCAAAACATGCCTCTACTTGAATATCGGAATCATGTGTTAACAACCTTAATGGCGTAATACTAATTTGTCATGATTTTTGGGGTCACATCATGTACCTGTCTAGACTGGTAACTTTTTGTTGAAAAAGTGATATGCTAAAAGGTATAATACACTTGATTAAGTGTATTCTTAGGAGGTGAGTAGATTGGGACGTCTTTCTTTTAAATTATTCAGAAACAATGCTAGAAAATTTGTTGCAAAGCCATTTGATATGGCAGACTCATATTATTCTTTCTTAAAACAAATGAACGGAGAAGGATTAACTCAATTTTTACTCACTTCTGATACAATGATTAATTTATTATTGTCTTTTTTACATTCTAAGAATAATCACTTGGTTGGAATTACTTTGTATGATGACGATGATATTGAGGCAAAAGAACATATCACTAAATTGTTTAAGGCTTATGAGGATGGTTTGTTAGATGAAGACGACATTCATTTCCGATTGGATTATCTAGAATCAGAGCATTCCATTGACCTTGATGCAATTTCTATTAGAAACGATGATTATGGGGTTATGACCATTAGATCTAATGGGGTCTTTGACACGTATCGTGATGATTGGGTTGATATTGTTCTCTGTGAGTTAACGAAAGCTTGGAATCAATGAAATGGCTGAGGGAGTACTTTAAGAAGTATGAATCTTCTATCTGGGCGCTACTTGTTGGTGCTCTATGTTTCATTCCAGTATCTAGATTTCTCTTTCATCGTGAAAACTCTAACATGGATTCTGCTTTTTGGGCGACTATCTGTAGTTTAATTTCGTTTATTATTCATAGAAGATCAACTATTGTGGTTCGCTTTAAGAATGGAGGACGTTGGGACAACCATTTTAGTGAAATCCAAGTAAAATTATCTGAGGGAAAAGTTGCTCATTTTAAAATTTATATTAAATTAGCAGGCTTTAAAGAAAAGACATTAGTTAAACACGTACTGATTTTCGACTATCCCAAGGATATTACAATCGGATATGATTCTAAATTTGATAAATTTGTTGATTCAAAGAAACATAGGATTGTGATTCCGTTAAGTGAGATTGGTAACAATGAAGCAGAGTTTGGTTTTCTTGCTTCTCCGCAAAATCTGATTGCTGGTGCGGGCTATAAGATGATGAATTGTAGTAGCAATTTTAAATTTAAGTCAGTTAAGATTGAAAATAAAATAATTTTTTACTGGGAGTAGAGAAAATTTATGTCAACAAAATCGACACTTTGGTACCTAAATGATAATACTTTGAATTATGAGACTATTATTACACGTCTTAATAATAGGGAGTTTGATCTAAATCCTGAACGTTATCCTGATTTTATCTTGGATAATAGGGCAAGTGATCAGACTTTAAACTTATCAGGTAGCGAGATTAGATATAACTTATTTGATTATTCGATTTCTACTACAGCTGGAAATAGAATTCACAATCAACTTATTGTATTTGATCAAAATGGTCAGATTGGCTTTATTGTAGATAAAGCTACAGGAGGATTGCGTTTTATTCGAGCTCTGTTAGGCTATGGCTCATCAGAAAAAGGGTTTGTTATACCAGCCAAAAGAGATGCCTCTTTTTTTGACGACCGCTTATTTTTTTGGATTATCAGCCGAATCTACAACGATGAATCTCAAATTGATTTTGATTCATTGGGAGATGCCAGTCTATCTTTTAATTCCTTAGATTCGATTAAAGGTAAGACTGTTGCGTCTCTAAATACTGTTTCAACAGAAGGCAGCGATGTAATAAAGATGTTGACGACTTTGTCATTTTTGCTAGAAAGTGATCGGCTTACTGAGGTGGGTTTAGTTGTGACGTATAAGGAACATGGAAGCCTTAAAGTCGAGTTAAGAAGCGGTAGTGATATGGTCAGAGTAGGTGTAGATTTACGTTCCTATGTTGGCCCTTACAGGGATCAGGAAACTGAGGATTCTGTTTTGAGATGTAAGTTGTTGCTTTTAGCACATTTAGATCTGTTGCCTACAATTCAAATTCTTTTCAAAAACGATAATGCGGATGAAGAAATCAAGAGGGATTTAGCTGTTGATATTGCTGCCAGTATACAAACAAGATTGAATAGGTTACTTGAAGATTTAGGGGCAGGTAATTAAATCGCTAACTTTCTGGTGTAATTAACTGCATTGCATCTAATCAGATACGTCCTAAATTTGTAAAAATAATACATTTTTTAATATCTTTAGTTGCTAACTTCCCAGGGCAATCAAACTCAAGCATTCTGAGAAAGCACCCAACCCCCACAAAAATACTGTATTTTTAGCACATCTTTGCTTGCATTGATGTGCTTTTCTGTGTTATGGCTTGAGTACGATATCATACTCAGAGGAGAAGAGCTTTATGTACTACAACTGCTTGGTTAATATTCCTAAAAACACTGGTAAAATTTCCAGAAATAAACGGGGGAAGACTACTTACATCGAATGCACTTATGCTAGAGAGTACCTTCCTAAGAAGAAATACAACGTTGCCAGAAGAACGACCATCGGGAAAGCCGATCTAGATCATCCGGGAATGATGTTTCCTAACCCTAACTTCGAAAAGTTTTTTCTCGGACGTTGAGATCCCAACCGAAGGAACGGCGGCTGAACCGGTCAATGAATCCAGAAGCAGCTGTATCCGAATTGGTGCCTTCTCTGTAGTCAGACGAATTATTGAAGACTACAAGCTCGCTGAACACTTGAAGCGCTGGGATGATCGGGGAAAGGACTGCTCCTTGACCTGGCCGCGTACTCAGTTATCGCAGAAAGCAACGTGGCTCAGCACTTCCCGGATTATGCCTACAACCATCCATTGATGACGCCACAGAACAAGATCTACAGTGACTCTACAATCTCGCGCTTCATTCGTGAGATCGATGACAATGACAGGGTCGACTTATTGAACAGCTGGAACGCCACCCACGGCAAGAACGAGAAAATCTACGTTTCCTATGACTCTACCAACAAGAACTGCAAGGCTGGAGATATTGAGATGGCTGAATACGGTCACCCCAAGAATGATGTTGGCGCGCCACTCATCAACTACTCAATTGCTTACGATATGACCAATGAGAACCACTGCTTTACGAAAGCTATCCGGGCAGTATCATTGATGTTTTGCAGTTGAAATACATGCTGGAGAAGATTCGCGGCTACGGCTATAAAAAGATTGGCTTTATCCTTGATTGCGGATACTTTAGTAAGGCCAATATGCAATTTATGGATTCGTGCGACTATGATTTCGTGATGATGGTTAAAGGCAGAGCCTCCTATGTACACAGCTTAATCATGGAGTACCGGGGCGAATTCGAATCAAAGAGAGTCTGCTCAATCAAGACCTACCAGACTTATGGCATGACCGTTAAAGCCAAGAAGCAAGCGCCAGATTGGAAGCTGATCTGGACCGGATGGAAGACGAAACGGACAAGATAAAGGGCAGAGGATGCAAGCTTCCAAAGAAATATGAGCATTACGTCAAGCTCACCTACCACAAAAACAGTTTTATGGCTACGAGGAACGGGAAGATGTCATTGAACGAGAGCTACAGCTGTGCGGCTATTTTGCGATCGTGACCTCAGAAAAGATGACCGCCTAGGAATTACTAAAAGCTAAGTATCCGAAACAAAGCTGAGATCTTTGCGTTTCTGGAAAGTCATGCATAAAAAATACGGCTGGCAGAAAAATTGTTAGTCGTGTGGTTTGAGTTGTAAAAAACTGGGAAATTAGCATTTAAAAGTACTTGCTACGAAACCTATTGTTCGCAAGAATGTTGCCCAAGAAGTTAAAAAGCAGTTTCTCAATAGAACTTTAGACGAGGATATTCTAAAGACTTATATGAAATATTTTGCTTGAGCTATTGTAAGAACAAGCGGCTAGTAAGCTAATTGAAGATTAACAGAATAAAAGGGATGCAGTCCAAGCGCGGATTGAATCCCCTTTGTTTTGTCGTATCTCTATCCCGGTAATCCCGTCTTCTCCAACCAGCTGACGAACTGCTTGGCGGCACGGGGACTGCCTTGCTTTAGAATCGCAACGCCGTAATCAGGAATTATGTTGGTAGCCAGAGGCAGTTTCACAAGATCATCGTCGTTTGGATCGGATACGAAATTTGCCCAGATTCCCCAGCCAAGATGGGCCTTAACCATGGCATGCGCGGTGGCAATATTGTTGGCGTAGGCCAGGTTTAGGGATGGGTTGCTCTTGCTGATTTCTTTTTGCAGCTGGTCTTGTGTTGGCGGACACCAACGGTGATCCGAAAAGATCAGTCTGCCTTGTCCCAGTGCACTGAGGTCGACAGGCGTAGGCAAAGCTTTTGATTCTTTGGGGATGATCAGACAGTAGTAGCCAACCAGCAGGCTGGAATACTTGAAGTTGTCATTCCCGTCAATGATATCCGGCATGGTGAAAATCAAGTCGCAGTTGCCATGGGCCAAGTGTTCTTTCAGTTCTTTGTGAGCGTAATTTTCCAAAAATACACTGATCTGGGGATGCTCCTTGCAGAATTCCCTAACCAGCTGGGGGATTACGGTATTTTCGTAGGGGGTACCGCTGTAGCCGATTGTAAGATTCATCTGTTGCTGTGCCTGCACCTGCTGGACATGCTGCACGGACTTGTTATATTCGTTCAGCCAGGGTTTGATGCGATCATAAAAATCGCGCCCGGCTGGCGTTAAACTTACTGCTTTGCGGCTGCGGTAGAACAGGCTGACACCCAGCTGTTTTTCAATTGAGGCAATTGCCTGGGAAACTGAAGACTGAGACATGTTGAGGTTGATCGCCGTTTTTGAAAAGTTGAGTGTTTCTGCTAGATTGACAAAAGTTGTTAAGTGTTCCAGATACATTTTTTTCTCCTTACTGATAAGTCAATCCGATTACCAATCACAATTATGATTATACCTTTTGCGCGCAGACTTGGTATAGTAATCTTGAAAACGGTAACAGAGTTTCTAAGGAGAAAATCATGGATTCACTGAAGAATGGGAAATACAACGTAACTGCTCATGAACTTGAAGGGGCAACCATGCCATTGACGGTTGAAATTGAAGAGGGCAAGATCGCTCGGGTAGAACCGCAAAGAGAATACAAGAGCGCTCTTGAAGAAGCTGTTTTTGACAAGGGGGCTGCCCAGATCGTTGCCAAGCAATGTCTGGACATCGATGCGATTACCGGGGCAACTGTTTCAACGAATGGCCTGATTGCAGCTGTTTCAGATGCCATCGAGGAAGCTGGAGGCGATCCAGCTGACTATGCTCAAGAGAAATTTACTCCGGCAGCTGAGATCAGCACTGAAGAAGCCACGGTCAGCCAAAGCGACGATTACGCTGAATGGCGTGAGGCACCAAGCCATGTTGACAAAGAAATTTCCACTGAGTACTTGATTGTTGGTGCCGGGATTGCCGGTTTGGCCAGCGCTGTCCAAGCCAGAGAAGAAGGCCTGGAAACCTTGGTCATTGAAAAGAACGGCTTTGTGGCCGGTAACGGTGGCGGCGTCGAAGGCATCTTCGGCATTAACACCAAGATGCAGCAAGAAGCAGGGATCCACGCGGAAAAGGAAGACATTATTGCCAAGGAAATGGAACTGGGGCAATACCGGGCTGACGGTGCCTTCTGGGTTGATCTGGTCAACAACTCCGCTGACAACATTGAATGGCTTTTGAAGCAAGGCGTGCAATTGACCCATGTTGACGACTACCATGGCACCTGCATGTTCCCGACTTTCCACTGGTGGAAGGGCGGCTTTGCTTCAGAAGGCTACGTTCCATACATGAAGAAGCGCTGTGATGAACTCGGCGTTAAATTCATGACCTCAACTAGCGCAATCAGCATTATCAAGGAAGATGGCACGGTCAAGGGCGTCTACGCCAAGTCGGCTGACGAGATCGTCAAGATCAATGCCAAGGCTACCTTGCTCTGCACCGGTGGGGTAGGTCACTCAGCTGAACTGATTGAAAAACAGGGCTGGTCAACCAAGAACTTGCACTACTGCTCAATGCCTTCCAATACTGGAGATGGCTACAAGATGGCCATGGCTGCGGGAGCCAAGGACATGCTGGTAGAATCTCCAGAATTCATGATGAACTATATCATGGCTTTGCCGCATGAAGGCGTGCACCTGTACATCGATCCAATCAACGGCTTCATGAGCTTGCCTTCCGGTGGCCCAACGATTTTTGTTGACCAGGATGGCCGCCGCTTCGTCAACGAAAACGCCAAGAAGTATAACCTGCTTTACCAAAGAATGGCTATGCAGTCAGTCAAAAATGCCTACGAAATCTTTAATCAAGATGTCTACGACAAGATTACCGCAGGCGTTCCAGACGCTGACAGCATTTTGGCTGAAGCCGTCAAGACCAACGAAGGCGAATCTTTGTACAAGGAAGACAACATTGACGACCTGGCAAAGCATTTCGGTCTTCCTAAGGATGTCTTGGTCAAGACGATCAACGATTACAACAAGTTTGCCCGTCAAGGCAAAGACGAAGAATTCGCCAAGGACTCAGACAGCTTAGTTCCAATGGAAGAGGGACCGTACTACATTGCCAGATTGGATCCATCTAACTTGATCGGCATTGGCGGTATCGGCTCCAACCGGAAGTTTGAAGCCATTGATGCTGACTTTAACACGATCCCTGGCTTGTACGTGGCAGGGATGGACTCAACCATGCAGTACAGAAACGTCTACACTATCACCTTGGGCGGGTCAGCGTGTGCTCACAATGTCAACTCTGGCCGTCACGCGGCCATGAATGCTAAGGACTACATTGCTAGCCTTGGATAAAAAACACACTGTTATTTAATTACTACCTCCTTGAAACATGCTTTCTTTTGTTTCGAGGGGGTATTTTGTTGTACTATTATACGAAACTTGAGTAAAAAAAAAGCCTCCGCGAGCGGAGGCCGGATTGCTACCTAAACAAGTGCTGAA
>NZ_BOCG01000508.1 GCF_016587775.1 Lactobacillus nasalidis
TCAGCAGCTGCTGGCAGAAGCCGCTGGCCCCGGCCAGCCGGGTCAGTTCCGCCACGGGATCGCTGAACTGGCGCGGCTTCTGGGCCACGGCGCTTTTGGCCGGATACTTGGCCACGTAGCTTGCCACCTCGCTTTTGACCCGGTCGAGCTCGCCTCCCAAAAGCAGCGGGCTGACCAGATGGTATTCGCGCGGAAAGCCCGGCAGGTCCAGAGTCGAGAAGATGATGTCGTAATCCTCCAGCTTCAGCTGGGCCAGGCCGGAAGCCCGGACGGTCTTGACCTGCTTGATCTCCGCCACTTCTTTTTGCAGGCGGGTGGCCAGAATGGCCGAGGTGCCCAGGCCGTTGTCGCAGATCACCAAGGCTGACAGGTTGCGGCGCGGCTGCCGGCTGCCGTATTCGTTGGCGAAATACAGCAAGAGCAGCTGCAGCTCAGCGACGTTGAGCTCTTCTGAAAAGTCGAGCTTCCAGGCGGCGGTGATTGCTTCATACAACTTGGGAAAGTGCATGGTCAGCTGGCTCAAGGTCTCAATGCGCACGTTGGGCAGGCGCTTGACGCTGTGCTGGAGCAGGGCCGAAATGTGCTTTTGCAGGCGGCGGGTGAAGGCGGGATTTTTGCCAAAGTCAAAGTGCACCTGGTCGGAAACGTCTTGAATGAACTGGCCGATCCGCAGGTTGGCGAAAACCTCCTGGTCGTCGTCAGCAAACGGCACCTGCTGGTCCTCGTAATCCTGCAGGCGGTTGGCCAGAAAAACGGCCTCCCCCCGCGACAAGACGGCGCCGGAATCGTCCAAGCGGGCAAAGATCTGGTAGACATAGCTCTGGTACTTCAAAGAGTCCGGCCGCGCCGCCGTCTCCTCGACGCTCTTGCCCTTTCTCAGGCGCAGCAGGCTGATGGCAAACAAAAGTATCAGCTCGATGAGCTGGTAGTCGGTTTCAAAGCTGAAGACCGGCAGGAGGGTCTTCACGGCCTGCCAGCAGTTGATCAGGTCGGCTTTGGGCAGCAGGTCGATGAAAAAGTTCCCCGACTTGGCCCGGTCCTTTTGGTTGAGATAGGCAAAAAAGACGTAGTCGTTGCTTTCACTGAGCAGGATGCCGTTCAGAATCCGCCGCCGCTGGCTCTCCAGCCCGCTGACCTGGACGCCCAGGCCCTTGGTCCGCTTGAGCTCGATTTGGTACTTGGCCAAGGAGGCGGCCACGGCATTCAAGTCGGCCTGCACGGTGGCCTCGCTGACCCCAAGCCGGCCGGCCAGGGCCACGATCTTCACCGGCTCATCTTCCAATAGCAGCAGGGCCGCCAAAGCATTGCCCCGCTCATCGGCCTTCATCTCGCTTTGCCCCCGGCTCTCCTTCAGCTCGCCGCGCAGGCTTTCCACTGCTTCCGCCGGACCGGTCAGCTGCAGGTGCCGCTTTCTGTTGGTCAGCTCCAGGCCCGACTTGGCCAGCTCCGGCCGCAAGAGCCCCAGCTCCCGGTACAGGGTCCGCCGGCTGGTGTCCAGCCTTTTTTCCACCTCGGCCAGGCTGATGCCGTCTTCATTTTCCAGCAGGATCTGCAGAATTCTTTTCTGCCGGTCAGTCACAATCATCGCGCGTCTTCCCTTCTAAAAAGTCCGCCACTATTGTAGCAAAAGAAAAATCCTTTTGGCAAAGAACAATGCCTAAGCAAAATACCCCGCAATCATTAGACGGATTGTCTAACAATTGCGGGGCAGTTCACTTCTGTTTGTCTGTTTTCAGGTCAAAATTATTCAACCGTGACGCTCTTGGCCAGGTTACGCGGCTTGTCAACGTCCAAGCCCTTGTTCTTGGAAGCGTAGTAAGCCAGCAGCTGGGTCGGCACTACTGACAGCAGGGCTGACAGGTAGTAGTCGATTTCCGGCAGAACGATCGTGTCGCCTTCCTTGGCAAACTGCTTGCCGACGATGGTGATCACGTTGGCCCCGCGGGAAGCGACTTCCTGGATGTTGCCCCGGGTCAGGTCGGCCGTTACCGGGTCGTTGATCAAGGCAATCACCGGAGTGCCGTCTTCGATCAGGGAAATGGTCCCGTGCTTCAGTTCAGCAGCTGCGAAGCCTTCAGTTTGAATGTAGGAAACTTCCTTCAGCTTCAAGGCGCCTTCCAGGGCAACGGCGTGGTCGATCCCCCGGCCAATGTAGAAGGCGTTTCTGGATGGCACCAGGTACTTCTTGGCCAGTTCTTCGATCTTTTCCTTGCCGTCAACGATTTCCTGGATCCCTTCAGCAGCCAGGCTCAGGCCCTGCTTGAGATTCCAGTCCTTGGCAGCTGAATCGCCCAGCTTCTCACCGACAGCCTTGGCCAGAATCGCCTGCAGGGCAACCTGGGCCGTGTAAGCCTTGGTTGAGGCAACGGCGATTTCCGGACCAGCGTTCAAGAGCATGGTGTAGCTTGCTTCTCTTGACAGGGTTGACCCTTCCACGTTGGTCATGGTCAAGCTTGGGATCCCGCGCTTGTTGGCTTCAGTCAATACGACCCGGGAGTCGGCAGTTTCACCGGACTGGGTCAAGAAGATGAAGAACGGGTGCTTGGACATCATTGGGAAGTGGTAGCCCGCTTCAGAAGCGTAGCCGACTTCAGTCGGGATGCCCGTGAACTTCTCAAAGACCTGCTGGCCAACCAGGCCGGCGTGGTAGGAAGTCCCGGCCGCGAAGATGTAGATCCGGTCAGCCTGGCTGACAGCGTCAACGATCTTTTCGTCAACGACCGGTTCGCCGGCTTCATCCAGGTAGTCGGTTGACAGGCGGCGCATTACGGCCGGCTGCTCGTCGATTTCCTTGAGCATGTAGAACTCGTAAGTCCCCTTGGAAGCAGCGTTCGGGTCGATGTCCAGAACGTGGGCTTCTCTTTCAACCTTGTTGCCGTCGTAGTCCTGGATTTCGATCGCGTCCTTGGTCACGTCGGCGCAGTCGCCGTCGTTCAAGGCAATAAAGGTCTTGGTCTGGTCCAGAACCGAGATGGCGTCTGAGGCGATGATGTTGAAACCGTCGCCCAGGCCCAGCATCATCGGGCTCTTGTTCTTGGCAATGTAAATGTGATCTGGCTGGGTGTTGTCAACCAGCAAGAAGGCATAAGACCCCTTGACCAGCTTCAAAGTCTTCTTGAAGGCTTCAAAAGCCGGCAGCTTCTCATCCTTGGCAATCTTGGCCACCAGCTGCACGATGACTTCCGTGTCAGTTTCTGACTTGAAGTCTACCCCTTCCAGGTACTTTTCCTTCAGTTCCAGGTAGTTTTCAATAACGCCGTTGTGCACCAGGTAGAAGCGGCCGTCTTCTGAGTAGTGTGGGTGGGCGTTTTCCACCGTTGGGTGACCGTGGGTTGCCCAACGGGTATGACCGATCCCGGTAGTCCCTTCTTCTTCTGGAGTCATCTTTTCTTCCAGATTGGCAATCCGGCCGACTGCCTTGGTCAAGTATTCATGTCCTTGCAAGTCGTTCAGGTAGATCCCGGCTGAATCATAGCCGCGGTACTCCAGGTTCTTCAAACCGTTCAAAACGACTTCTCTAGCTGGCTTGCCAACTACACCGACAATTCCGCACATAAGTTTTCTCCTTTGGTCTAGTTCAATTTAAGATATTGGACTAATTTGTATTTTGCACCTGCAATAGGAATCATAGCTGTTTTTTGGCAGAAGGTCAAGCCCCCTGTTTCCAAATTGGTATAATTGTAAGCGGTAAATTGGCAAGCTTAACTTTTTCTTTGAAAAAAGGCCACAAAAAAAGCCCCCGCTGCTTTAAAAACGGAGGCTGAAAATCAGTTTTCTTTCTTGTCGTCTTCCTCGTCGCTTTCGCTTCTGACTGGAATCGGCCGGTGTTCGATCGGGGTTGAAAAGGCGATTTCGGTCTTGGTCCGGCCGAACTTCTGCAGCTCGTTGACCAGGTGGTCCAGTTCCTCAGGGCGCCGGTAAGCCGCCTGGATCAGCATCGAGTAGTCGCCGGTAACGCAGTCGCACTGGATCACGTTCGGAATCTTCTCAATAAAGGGATAGAACTCGCTCTTGTCTTCGGGCTTGACTTCCAGATTGATGAAGGCCTTGACCACGTAGCCCATGGCCGAGTAGTCGATGTCGGCATAGTAGTGCTTGATCAGGTCATTGGCTTCCATTCTTCTGATGCGGTTGGCCACGGCCGGAGAAGACATGAAGTTGGCTTCCGCGATGTCCTTGACGGAAATCCGGGCATTCTCTTCCAACATTTGTAAAATTCGTCGGTCGGTTTTGTCGATTTTGTATTCAACCATTTTGTTCTCCCACCTATTCAACAGCTGCGCTAAAATTAATTATTTAATTAAAAATATTATATTCCTACAGAAAATTAGCGCAAGCTTTTTCTGAAATTAAGAATAACCTCTTTCAATCCACAAACCTTAGTCTCACGCGAAAAAGCTGACGATCAAAGTCAAAATTGGCAATCCCCCCTGCATCAAGATGATCTTCGGATTGCTGGTCACCGCCCCGTAGGCGGCCACCAGGATGATGTAGACCAAAAGCAGCTGCAGGACGATTTTGCCCAGGGCAAAAGCCGCGATCAAGAGCAAAACGCCCAGCAAGCCGTTGTAGACCCCTTGGTTCTTGAACAGGACGTTCAAGGCCGGACGGCTCAGCTCCTCCTGGCTGATCTGAAACACCTGCGCGGTCTTCGCGGAAGTGGTCGCGATCGTTTCCAGGTACATGATGTAAAAGAACTCAGCTGCCACCAGGCAGGCTAAAATTTGCAAAACAATTTTCATTTTGACTCCCAACTTGTTAACACAGCTAACGCTGATAGTGATATTTTACTTAAAACATAATGATAAAGTCAAACTTTAAGTTGCAACTTTATTCGCAGTCATTCTCCAGGTCAGCAATTTTCCGCGCCGGGTTTCCCGCGAAAACGCCGTTGGCGGGCAGGTCATGGTCGACTACCGCCCCGGCTTCCACGATCACGTTGTCGCCGATTCTGACCCCGGCCAGGACAGTGACCCTCGCCCCCAGGCAGACGTCATTGCCCAGCTCGATTGCTTCAGCCCGGGCCAGGCGCTGGCGGCGCTGGCTGGTGGACCGGGGGTGGGCCTGGGTCGTCAGCAGGCAGTCTGGCCCCATGGTCACGTAATTGCCGATCCGGACCTCAGCGGCGTCAATGATCATCAGGCCGCTGCCGGCCAGGAAATGGTGGCCGATATGGATGTTCGGCCCGTTCTGGCAGCTGAAGCTG
>NZ_BOCG01000509.1 GCF_016587775.1 Lactobacillus nasalidis
CTATCCTTCTTCACCAACAACAGAGCTTTACGATCCGAAAACCTTCTTCACTCACGCGGCGTTGCTCCATCAGACTTGCGTCCATTGTGGAAGATTCCCTACTGCTGCCTCCCGTAGGAGTTTGGGCCGTGTCTCAGTCCCAATGTGGCCGATCAGTCTCTCAACTCGGCTACGCATCATTGCCTTGGTGAGCCGTTACCTCACCAACTAGCTAATGCGCCGCGGGCTCATCCTAAAGTGACAGCTTGCGCCGCCTTTCAAACTTGAGTCATGCGACTCATGTTGTTATCCGGTATTAGCACCTGTTTCCAAGTGGTATCCCAGTCTTTAGGGCAGATTGCCCACGTGTTACTCACCCATCCGCCGCTAGCGTCCAACAAATCA
>NZ_BOCG01000510.1 GCF_016587775.1 Lactobacillus nasalidis
CCAGCTGCCTGTGTTCAGCCTGCCGGAAGCAGTTTTCGCCAGTCGGCGCCGTCTTTTGCCCCCAATGTGGCCGCCAGCAGGAAAGAGAGGAACTTTGCCAGGACTGCCAGAAGTGGCGGCAGATCTATGACGGACATTTTCTGCAAAACCGGTCCCTGTATTGCTACAACGCGGCCTTCCACGACTTGATGGTGCGCTACAAGCGCTATGGCGATTATCTGCTCTGCCGGGTCCTGCAGGAATTGATTGCTTCCTCGGTCAAACAGCTGTCAGCCGACTGCTACGTGCCGGTCCCCACTTCCCCGGAGCACCGGCAAAAGCGCGGCTACGACACGATCTGGGAAATTTTCGCGCCCTTGCTGCCTTTGACGCCGCTTTTGGCCAAGCGGCCGGGCAGCGGGGCCCAGGGGGAAAAAGGCAAAAAAGCCCGGATGCAGGCCAAGCAAAATTTTTTCCTAAATCCGGAATTTAGGGGTACAATAACAGGCAAGATCATCCTTTTGGATGACATTTACACTACAGGCCGAACGCTTTACCATGCGCGCGACGTGATTGAAGCGGCTTTTCCTGAATGCCGGGTCGAAAGTTTTTCAATTAGTCGCTAAATATTTTCACAAAGCGCTTACAAGTTTGGTATAATATGAGTGTAAAGAAACCGCGCAAGCGGGAAAGGAGATACTTATTATGTTAAAGTACAATGTTCGTGGCGAAAATATTGAAGTTACTGAAGCTTTGAGAGACTATGTTGAAAAGCGCTTGACTAAGTTGGAAAAATACTTTGATTTGAGCCAAGATGTAATCGCTCATGTAAATCTGAAGGTATACCGTGACCACTCAGCTAAGGTCGAAGTAACCATTCCACTTCCGTACCTGGTTTTGAGAGCTGAAGAAACTACGGATGACATGTACCGCAGCATTGACTTTGTTTCCGAAAAGCTTGAACGCCAAATCAGAAAGTACAAGACCCGCGTAAACCGCAAGAGTCGTGAAAAGGGCGTTGAAGAATTCTTCGTTCCTGAAGAAGCAGCTCCAGCTGAAGAAAAGGAAGAAAAGACGCCAATGTTCAAGATCGTTCGCAACAAGCGCGTCAACTTGAAGCCAATGGATCCAGAAGAAGCAATCTTGCAAATGGACATGCTGGAACACGACTTCTTTGTTTTCCAAGATGCTGAAACCAACGGCACCAGCGTGGTTTACCGCCGCAACGACGGCAGCTACGGCTTGATCGAAACCAACGAATAGTTTTGCCGTTTCTTAAATTTGAATACTCGGGCTTTGAGCCAAGCAGGACACAATAATTATTGTATCCTGCTTATTTTTGTAGATTATTTTAATTTTTAGCATTTACATGTTAAAATTATTTTGTGCTTTTAGACCAAATATCAGAATTAAGGACGATTAGATGGCAAACATTTTAAAGAAGATATATAACGCTGACAAAAGAGAACTGAAGCGTTTTGAAAAAATTGCTGACCAAGTAGAATCATACGCGGACCAGATGGCCGCCTTGTCTGATGAAGAACTGCAGGCAAAGACGCCGGAATTCCGCAAGCGCCTGGAAGACGGGGCAAGTCTGGACGACCTGCTGCCGGAAGCCTTTGCGGTAGCCCGGGAAGCTTCCAAGCGGGTTTTGGGCCTGTATCCTTTCCACGTGCAGATCTTGGGTGGGATTGCCCTGCACCGGGGCAACATTGCCGAGATGATGACCGGTGAAGGTAAGACCTTGACAGCCACGATGCCGGTTTACCTGAACGCTTTGACTGGCAAGGGCGTGCACGTTGTCACGGTTAACGAATACCTTTCCAGCCGTGACGAAACTGAAATGGGCCAGCTGTACCGCTGGCTGGGGCTGACCGTGGGCTTGAACATCAGCACCATGTCCCCGGAAGAAAAGCGGGAAGCCTACGCCTGCGACGTGACTTACTCAACCAACTCCGAACTCGGCTTTGACTACTTGAGAGACAACATGGTTGTCTACAAGGAGCAAATGGTGCAGCGGCCGCTTAACTACGCCATCATCGACGAAGTTGACTCCATCTTGATCGATGAAGCGCGGACGCCTTTGATCATTTCCGGTGAAGCTGAACAAGCCAACGCCGACTACGTCCGGGCTGACCGCTTCGTTAAGAAGCTGGTTGAAGACAAGAGCGACAACGACGCTGATGACGATGAAGACCACGGCGACTACAAGATCGACTGGCCAACCAAGACCATTTCCCTGACCAGAACGGGGATTCAAAAGGCCTGTGACCACTTCGGCTTGAAGAACCTTTACGACGTGGAAAACCAGAAGCTGGTCCACCACATCGACCAAGCCCTGCGGGCCAACTACATCATGCTCAAGGACATCGACTACGTGGTTCAAGACGGTGAAGTTTTGATCGTTGACTCCTTTACCGGCCGTGTCATGGAAGGCCGCCGCTACTCAGACGGCCTGCACCAGGCCATCGAAGCCAAGGAAGGGGTCAAGATCCAGGAAGAATCACAGACCCAGGCTACGATTACCTACCAGAACTACTTCAGAATGTACAAGAAGCTGGCCGGGATGACGGGTACGGCCAAGACGGAAGAAGAAGAATTCCGGGAAATCTACAACATGGAAGTCATCACTATTCCGACCAACAAGCCGGTCATCAGACAGGACATGCCTGACCTGCTTTACCCGACGCTGGATTCCAAGTTCAAGGCCGTCGTTGAAGAAATCAAGGAGCGCCACGCCAAGGGCCAGCCGATTCTGGTCGGCACGGTGGCCATTGAATCTTCAGAACGCTTGAGCCACATGCTGGACCAGGCGCACATTCCGCACGCAGTTTTGAACGCCAAGAACCACGCCAAGGAAGCGGCGATCATCATGAACGCCGGCCAGCGCGGGGCTGTGACGATCGCCACCAACATGGCCGGTCGTGGGACCGACATCAAGCTGGGGCCGGGCGTCAAGGAACTGGGCGGTCTGGCTGTCATCGGGACGGAAAGACACGAGTCCCGCCGTATCGACAACCAGCTGCGGGGCCGGTCCGGCCGTCAAGGCGACCCGGGCTACACCCGCTTTTACCTGTCTTTGGAAGACGACCTGATGAAGCGCTTTGGCGGTGACCGGGTCAAGGACTTCCTGGACCGCCTGTCAGACAATGACGACGACAAGGTCATCGAAAGCCGCCTGATTACCCGTCAGGTTGAATCCGCGCAAAAGCGGGTTGAAGGCAACAACTACGACACCAGAAAGCAGACCCTGCAATACGACGACGTCATGCGGATCCAGCGGGAAATCATCTACAAGGAACGGATGCAGGTCATTGACGAGCAGAAGTCTTTGAAGGACGTTTTGATGCCGATGATTCACCGGACGATCGACCACCAGGTGGACATGTTCACCCAGGCTGACCGGTCAACTTGGCGTCTGGACTCGCTGCGGGACTTCATCGTTTCCAGCCTGGCCAGCGAAGAATACGTGGACTCGAAAATCGACTTCAAGACCTTCACGCCAGACGGCTTGAAGAAGCAGCTCTACCAGCTGGTTGAAGACAACTACAAGGAAAAGGAAGCTGCCCTGGCTGATCCGGAACAGATGCTTGAATTCGAAAAGGTCGTCATCCTGCGGGTTGTCGACGAGCACTGGACCAACCACATTGACGCCATGGACCAGCTGCGCCAGTCAATCGGCCTGCGCGGCTACGGCCAGCTGAACCCGCTGGTTGAATACCAGGACTCTGGTTACAACATGTTTGAAGAAATGATCAGCGACATTGAGTTTGACGTGACCCGCCTCTTCATGAAGGCTCAGATCAGAAACAACTTGAGTCGTTAACAAATCGTAAAAGAGGAGGCGGCAGCCTCCTCTTTTTGGTTATAATAAAAGCAGTCAAAACAGTATAAATTTTTAGACAAAGGACGAAAAAAATGGAAATCAGTGAAATTCAAAATGCATTAGACGAGCTGCGGACCCGGCTTAACCACTTCAGGGGGTCTCTTTGACTTCGACAATATCAGTGAAAGCATCGAAATCAATGAAGCCAAGATGGCTGAACCGGGCTTTTGGGACAATCAAGAAGCGGCCCAGAAGCTGATTGCCGAAACCAACCTGCTCAAGGAAAAGCGCGACTCCTTCAAGGCCCTGGAAAAGGACCTGGTAGACGAAGAGACGGCCCTGGAATTGCTCCGCTTGGAAGCTGACCCGGACCTAAAAAGCGACACTGAGGCCCAGCTGGACCAGCTGCAGGAAAAGTTCCACCAGTATGAGCTGAACCTGCTCTTGTCCGGTGAATACGACGGCCACAATGCCCTGATGGAAATCCACCCGGGCGCTGGCGGCACCGAAGCCATGGACTGGGGCAACATGCTGCTGAGAATGTACCAGCGCTACTGCGATTCCCACGGCCTGAAGTTTGAGGTCAACAACTTTGAACCGGGCGATGAGGCCGGCTTAAAGAGCGTCAGCGTGCGCATCTCCGGCAAGAATGCCTACGGGCTGCTGAAGTCAGAACACGGCGTTCACCGCCTGGTGCGGATCTCGCCGTTTGACTCGGCCAAAAGGCGGCATACGTCCTTCGCGTCGGTTGAAGTTATTCCTGAAGTCGATGATTCAATTGAGATCGACATCGACCCCAAGGACCTCAGAATCGACGTCTACCGGTCTTCCGGGGCGGGCGGCCAGCACATTAACAAGACTTCCAGCGCGGTGCGGATCACCCACATTCCGACCGGGATCGTGACGACTTCGCAGGCCCAGCGTTCGCAGTTCCAGAACCGGGACACGGCGATGAATGAAATGCGGGCCAAGCTCTTCCACCTGGAAGAAGAAAAGAAACGCAAGGAAAAGGCGGCTTTGAAGGGCGAACAGCTCGACATTGCCTGGGGCTCGCAGATCCGGTCTTACGTCTTTCACCCATACAGCATGGTGAAGGACCACCGGACCAATTACGAAACCGCGGATGTCAACGGCGTGATGGACGGGAAGCTTGATCCGTTCATCTACGCTTATCTGCAGTGGCGCTTGAGCCAGGAAAACCCAGAATAAGAGGAACATTATGTCATTTTCAACGATTGTATTGCTGGTTTTGGCGGCGATAGTGGCCCTGGCCCTGCTGTCGGTCTTTTTCAAGGCCTTGATTGCCCTGCTGCCGGTCGGCCTGGTCGTGGTTTTGGTCCTGTGGCTGTATTACCGCTTTTATTGGCGGAAAAAGCACGATCTGCCCGACCGGCCGGACCCGGACCCGTTCAGTCGCTATCAGTCGGCCGACCCGCAGCGTCCGCGGAAAAGGGCGCAAGACGTGACAATTAGAGATGTTGATGATAGTGAGGCAAAAAATGACGAACACGGTAAAACTAACTGAGCTGATCAAGGACAATTCCAACCTGCGGGTCCTGCAGGGGCAGGAAGACGTGGCGAAAAAGAGCATCACGGTGTCTGACGTTTACCGGCCGGGGCTGGAACTGAGCGGCTATTTCGACTTTTACCCGGCTGACCGGGTGCAGCTGCTGGGCCGGACGGAAATTTCCTACGCGGCCCGGCTGGACCATGACCTGCGCCGGCGGGTTTTTGAAAAAATCTGCCAGAAGCAGACGCCGTGCCTGCT
>NZ_BOCG01000511.1 GCF_016587775.1 Lactobacillus nasalidis
TTGTCCAGCTGCCGGCTGCCGTGCGTGTAAGCGGCCAAAGGAGATCCCTGCAGGCAGTCGCCGGCATCCGTCACGATGACCTTGTCTGCCCCCCACTTGGCTTTCTCGGCCTTGATGGCACTGGCCACCCGGCTCAAGCCGTACGGGGCGTCATAGTCGCCCGTAGTCTGGTAGTCGGTCGGCAGCAGGTAGCCGTGCGTGTCGCTTGAGTGTAAAAAGACTAGTTTCATTCTTCCAAATTCCTCAATCCTGATTTTTTTGCATAAAAAAAGACACCGGAAAAACAGGTGTCTTTAAAATTAGTCGTTATCGCTAGCGCTGTTTTCGCTGACTACTTGACGACCCTTGTAGTAACCCTTTGGGGAAACACGGTGGCTCAAACGGTATTCACCAGTGGTTGCATCGTAGTGCATAGCTGGCACGCTGAGCTTCAAGTGAGCGCGACGTGAACGTTTCTTTTGCTTAGAAGTATGTCTTGCAGGAACTGCCATTTATAACTGATCTCCTTTATTGTAGTATCACAGTACCAGGTCGATGACCTAAATACTCAAGTAATTAAATAATACTATTGCCTGGCAAATAAATCAAGAAAAACCTTACTTAATTATTTGCGGGAGGCAAATTCGAGTGACAATTTGTCCCCGATAGTTGGGAACAAATTGTAAAGTTTCGCCAAAGCGGCCAGGCTGAGCGGCAGGTTGAGCTCGCGCTTGCTTGAGCCGAAGTAGTGCACTACTTCCCAGGCAACGTCGTCTGGATCAAGCATGAAGGCCTGCACGTTCTTGACGTACTGGCCGCTGGCGTCGGCGATGTTGAAGAAGTTGGTGTAAACCGGACCTGGGTTGACGGTCATCACCTTGACCCCGAACGGCTTCAGTTCCAAACGCAGCACGTTTGAGAACTGGATGACCGCTGCCTTGGCGGCACTGTAGGCAGCCGATTTGGTCGTCGGCACCTTGCCGGCCATGGAACCAAAGTTGACGATCTGGCCGCTGCCCTGGTCCATCATGACCCGGCCAAACAGTCTGGTCATGTACATCAGGCCCAGCACGTCCACCTGGAACATCTCCATGGCGTCCTGCATGTCAGCCTGCATGAACTCTTCAAACTTGCCAAAACCGGCGGCATTGACCAGGTAATCGATGTGCTTGACCTGCTTTTTTATCTGGTCAAAAGCTGCTTCGATCTCACTGGCCGAGCTCAAGTCAGCCTTTACGGCAAAGGCGGCTGAGCCGGAGAGCTCTCTGGCTTCGGCGGCAATCTCTTCCAGCTTGTCCAGCCGGCGGGCCAGCAAAACGACCGTGGCCCCGCGGCTGGCGCTT
>NZ_BOCG01000512.1 GCF_016587775.1 Lactobacillus nasalidis
CGGGCCTTTGAAGTCAGCAGCATGGGCATCCGGGTTGATGAAGACCGGTTGAAAAAGCAGCTGAAACTGGCAGCTGCTGAAGACCGGCTGGACCTGCCTTTCCACCAGGCCCTGTTAAAAGGCGAGCTGCCATACTCTATCGGCGGCGGGATCGGGCAGTCAAGACTCTGCATGCTGCTTTTAGGCAAGGCCCACATCGGCGAAGTTCAGGCCAGCATCTGGCCAGACGACATCGTCGCCAAGTGCGAAGCCGCCAGAATCCAGCTCCTGTAAATTCCAAAGCGAGCAAAAAAAATCAAAAGATACCGAGGTAAAGAGAAAGATTATGACAGAATTGATTTCAATCAGAGAATCAAGCAAGCACGTTGATGAAGAAGTCCGGATGCATGTCTGGCTGACCGACAAGCGTTCCAGCGGCAAGATCGTCTTCTTGCAATTGAGAGACGGCACGGCTTTCTTCCAAGGGGTTGTCCGCAAGAACGCCGTCAGCGAGGAAGTTTTTGAAGCAGCCAAGGGCCTGCGCCAGGAAGCCAGCTTCTACATCACTGGGACCATCCATGAAGATGCCCGGTCTCACTTTGGCTACGAAATCCAGATCAGCGACCTGGAAGTCGTGTCAAACAACGAAGGCTACCCGATCACCAACAAGGAACACGGGATCGACTTCCTGCTGGACCACCGGCACCTGTGGCTGAGAAGCCGCCGGCCATTTGCCATCATGCAGATCAGAA
>NZ_BOCG01000513.1 GCF_016587775.1 Lactobacillus nasalidis
TTCTTACTTGTCAGAAGTAAGAAACGCCTTTTTTGAATTAGGCCAAGTGGTCCAAGTGCTCGGTCATGGCATCGATGATCTGGACGATGTCCTGGTCGTTGATTGAGTAGTAGACGAAGTTGCCTTCCTTGCGCTTTTGCACGAAATCGTATTTGCGCAGAATGCTGAGCTGCTTGGAGATCACCGGCTGGGAAGCGCCGAGGTGGTCGACGATTGACGACACGGTGCTTTCGCCATGTTTTCTTAAATAAAAGAGAATGTGGATCCGGAGGCTGTTGCCCAAAACTTTGAACAAGCGCGCCGCCTGTTCGATCAATTCATCATGCGTCATGAAATTTCCTCTTTTCTGTCCTTCTGTACTTGATTATATACCATTTTTGGTATATAGTGTAGTTGAGCTAAAATATACCAAAAAAGATATATACTTTATAGATTGCGCAGGTGTAAATCATGAAAGAACAATCTTCCAGAAGATACTTGTGGGTGACGGTTTTCAACGTCATCATCACCGTGGCTGAAATCATCGGCGGACTCATCTCCGGCTCCCTGGCCCTGCTGTCTGACGCGCTGCACAATTTGAGCGACGTGATTTCGATCGTGCTGGCTTTCGTGGCCAACTTGATTTCCAAAAAGCAGAAGGACCGGCACAAGACTTTTGGCTACAAGCGGGCTGAAACCCTGGCAGCTTATACCAACGGGCTTTTCCTGCTGATCATCAGCATCTACTTGTTCATCTCAGCGATCAAGCGTTTTGCCAAGCCGGAACCGATTGAAGGCCAGGTCATGTTCATCATCTCCTTGATCGGCTTGGCCGGCAATTTGATCTCGATGCTTCTGCTGGGAAAGGGGAGCAAGGAAAATCTCAATGCCCGGGCCCTGTTTTTGAACATGCTGTCGGATACCCTGTCCAGCGTGGCAGTCGTGGTCGGTTCCTTGCTGATCTATTACAAAAACTGGACCATGATCGACCCGATCCTGACAATGGCAGCAGCGGTCTTCTTGCTCAAAGAGGCGGTTGAGGTCACCAGAGACTCAGCCAACGTGCTGATGGAAACCAATCCGGATCTTGACCTTGAAGCCATTGAGCAGGCCGTATTGGACTTTCCAGAGGTCAAGCAGCTGCACCACCTGCACGTTTGGCGCTACAGCGACGACACCATCATGCTTGACGCGCACATCAATGTCGATGCCAGCGTGACTGCCAAGCGGATCGAGGACCTAGACCAGGAGATTGCCAGTTGCTTGAAGCAGAAATTCGGCATCAACCACGTGACCCTGCAGGCGGAGTGCAGCCGGGGGCTGGATGAAGACCTGCTGTCGACCAACCAGGAAAATTAAGAAAAGATGAATTAACTTTAAAATATAAGCTTAAAGGCTTTAAAAGCTTTTTTAGACCAGCTTTTGGCTTAAAAAAAGGCGGAATCCCATTAAAAATAGCATTTAAATGAAAATAATTTTAAAAATGCCCTTGATTAGTCTCAGAAAGAGTATTATAGTTACTTCTATAAAAACTAGTGATTGAATTTTTAGGAGGTAATATCATGGCTAAAAAAGATCTCGATTGGGCAAATATCGGCTTTGGCTATCATCAAACCGACAAGCGATACGTGGACTATTTCCACGATGGTGCCTGGGAAGGCGGCAAGCTGACCAGTGACCCGAACGTCGTTTTAAATGAATGTGCCGAAACCCTGCAATATGCTCAACAAGTATTTGAAGGGATGAAGGCCTACACCTGGAAGGACGGCTCAGTAGTAGTCTTCCGTCCAGACCAAAACGCAGAGCGTATGTACAACTCTGCAAAGCGTATCGAAATGGAACCTTACCCGAAGGACAAGTTCGTTGAAGCAATCGACCAAGTAGTCAAGTCCAACGTTGACTGGGTACCGACGTATGGCTCAGGGGCTACCCTGTACCTGCGTCCGTACGAAATCGGCACTACTCCGATCATCGGCGTGGCACCGGCAACTGACTACATGTTCAGAGTCTTCGCAACTCCGGTTGGCCCTTACTACAAGGGCGGGGCTACTCCGGTCGCTGTCCAGGTTGCTCAATACGACCGTGCCGCACCTCGCGGGACTGGTCACGTTAAGGCCGCTTTGAACTATGCCATGAGTTTGAAGGCCACTGTAACTGCCCACCAAGCAGGTTTTGCTGAAAACATGTACTTGGACCCAGCCACCCAAACTTACATTGAAGAAACCGGTGGCTCAAACATTATCTTCATCGACCAAAACAATCACTTGGTCGTTCCTAAGTCAAATTCAATTTTGCCATCAATCACTAGACGCTCCATTGTATACTTGGCTGAACACTACCTCAACTTGACGGTTGAAGAAAGAAAGGTTCGCTTCGACGAAGTGCCTTCATTCAAGGAATGTGCCCTGGTCGGCACCGCAGCCGTTCTTTCACCGGTTGGCCGCATCGTCAACGGCGACCAGGTAATCGACCTGCCATCTGGGATGGAAAAGCCTGGCAAGTTTATGGAAGAACTTTACAACACTTTGACCGGCATCCAAAACGGCGAGGTCGAAGCTCCAGAAGGCTGGATTCACCACGTGATGTAAAGCTGAAAAATAGCGACTCTCTTTGGAGCCGCTATTTTTTTCTGCTTTGGCTTGTAGCAGAAACTGTTATAATGAAAATTAGCTAATTTCACGAGGTGGACAAATGAATAAACTATGGAATCATGTTGATCAAAAATATTTCAAGATCGCCATGTATTGTCTGGCAACGGTTTTTGCCGGTCTGCTGCTTCTGCTGCTGGCTTATGAGTCGACGGGCTTTTGGATCAAGCTTGGGAAAATCATGGCCGCGATCGCGCAGCCGCTGACTTACGGGCTGGTTTTGACCTACCTGCTGATGCCGCTGACCAATTTTTTTGACCGGAAATTTTCAAAAGGTGGCAGCAAGGGGGCCGTGGCTACGGCCAGCCGGTCCATGGCAGTCGCTTTGACCCTGCTCTTGCTCTTGCTGGTGCTCCTTTTGGCCGTGACGGCGGTCTTCGTGACTTTTTCAAAGCAGCTGAGCCATATCAGCCTGACCAGCCTGGAGAGCCTCTATGACCAGCTGAAGGCCCAGTACAGCAGCTTTATCAGCGAGATTGTGTCTTATCTGCAAAAGCAGGGCCTGTCGACCAGCGGCCTGGTGTCTTACCTGCAAAAAGGGGTCAGCCGGGTAACCAGCTTCTTGAGCGACTTCTTTTTCGGGCTGATTTTTGCCATTTACTTCCTCTATGATGGCCAGCGGATTGCCGCTTACTGGAAGAGAAATCTCGGGACGCTGCTGAACAAGAAGCTGATCAAGGGGATCAAGGTCTTTCTGGCAGACGCAGACCAGGCATTTTCCGGCTACATCCGCGGGCAGATCGTTGATGCTTTTGTCGTAGGCCTGCTGGTCAGCCTGGCCATGCTGATCGCCAAGGTGCCATACGGTCTCTTGATCGGCCTGGTTACCGGGATCGGCAACCTGATCCCTTACTTCGGACCGATCCTGGGTTATGGGATGGTAATTCTGTCTTGCGTGCTCAGCCAGAACATGACGGCTTTGCTGGTGGGAATGATCATTCTGCTGGTCATTCAGGCCATTGACGGCAACGTGCTCAACCCCAAGCTCCTGTCTTCAGCCATCCATATCCACCCGCTTTACGTCATTGCCTGCGTCATTGCCGGGGGTGCGATGGGCGGCTTTGTAGGGATGCTGATTGCCGTGCCGCTGGGGGCTTTGCTGAAAACTGAATTTGAACGGCTGATCGCCTACCGGCAAAAGCAGCTGGCCAAGCAGGGCGAGCAAAAATAAGCAAAGGCAAAAAAAGGATTCGCTTAGCGAATCCTTTTTGCATGTTGTCAGCGCTTCTTCATAAGCGGCTGGTAGACCAGGTCGATCAAAATTGCGGCCAGGAAGGCAGTGGCCAGGGCGGTCAATAGCTCTTTAAAGCCAATGGCCGGCATGGCGATTCCCAAAAGGGCCAGCAGGCAGGTCAAAAGCACGTCGGCTGTCTGCACGGTTGCCACCGGTTTGGACGGGGCAGACTGCCAGAAGAAGCTCTTGGTCCGGGTGATCAGGACGATCATCATGGCACTCATGACCAGGAAGACGTAGACCATCGTGCCGATTTGGTCGTGGCTGACGCCGTTGCGGGTCAAAAGGGTGACGAAGGCAAAACCGATCACCGTCCAGGCTGCGGCCAAAGAGAAGGCAATCTTGGCCAATTTGGCCATGTCCCAGTTTTCCGGCTTGTAAGTAATGTGCGTGTTGTCAGTCCCGATCATCATCGTCACCATGTTGTTCATGATCGTGTAGATGACCATGGCGTTCAAGGCCATTGGCAGGTAGCCGAAGACAAGGTAGGAGAAAGTCAAGAGCATGGTCAGTTCTGCTGTTCTGGCCAGCTTGGTCAAAGACCAGGTGGTCATCCGCTGGTAGACCCGGTGGCCGGCATCGAGGATCTTGACGATTGGCGTCAAGCCGTCATCAAGCAGGACCATCTTGCTGCTCTTTTTGGCGACGTCGGCCGCGTTGGCGACGGCGATGCCGACTTCGGCCTGCTTAAGGGCCGGAGAGTCGTTGACCCCGTCACCGGTCATGCCAACGATGTAGCCGGCTTTTTGGAAGTATTTCACCATGGCCAGCTTGTCTTCTGGCAGAACGTCGGCGATGCCGGCCAATTGTTCCGGCTTGATGCCGTCTTTAAAGTCACTGATGGAAATCACCTTGCCCGTCAGACCAACTTCTTCAGCCACGCTGGCTGCTGTTTTCTGGTTGTCTCCAGTCAGCATGATCGGCTTGATGCCCCGCTTGACCAGTTCAGCCAAGGCATCCTTGGAGTCGTCCCGGACCTTGTCTTTGGTGATAAAAATTCCAGCCAGCTGGTCATCGACCAGCAGGGCTACCGACCGGCCCAGGGTGAGGTCGACATTAGCAAGCTTTTCCGGCAGGTCCGTTTCAATGCGGCTGAGCTGCTTGACTGAACCCAGCTTGACGGTGTGGCCGTCCCCTTCGCCTGCGGAATAGCCCCGGCTGGAGGTAAAGGGGGTAAAGGAGTCAGCTTCTTTAAGGGGAATTTTCCGCTCCTGCAGATATTCGCACAAGGCCAGGTCGATCACGCTTTGGTTGCGCCGGTCAATGGCCAGGCTGGTCAAGGAAAGGACCTGGGAATCGCTCAAGCTGGAAAAATTGTCGAAAGCTGCCACCGCCGTCTTGTTTTCAGTAATCGTCCCCGTCTTGTCCAGCAAGAGCAGGTTCAGGTTGGCCGCGTCCTGGATCCCGGTCAAGTCGCTGGTTAAAACGCCTTCTTTGGACAGGCGGGTGGCCTCAAAGGAATTGGAGAGGGCAAAGGTTGACGGCATGGCGACTGGAATCGAGGCGATGAACATCATGGCCAGGAAGGGAAGCATCTCCAGCACGTTTTCCCCGCGGATCAAGGCCGCTGCCAGCAGAATCAGGGTCAATACCCCGTCTAAAAGGCAGAGATAGTAGATGATCTTGGTCAAAAGCTGCTGCAGATGACCAGGGGCAGCGGAGGTGTTGATCAGGTTGATCGTCTGTCCGCTTCTGGACCGGGTCCCGGTCGCGCTTACCCGGCCAAGGGCCTCGCCGTCCAGGACGGTCGTGCCCGCGTAAGCGGTCGCGCCGGCTTTTTTGTGGACGTTTTTGGCTTCCCCGGTAATCGAGGATTCGTCCAAAGTCAGCATCCCGTCCAGCAGGTCGATGTCGGCAGCCAGAATGTCGCCGCGCTGCAGGCTGACCAGGTCACCGGTGACCAGATACTTGGAGTCCATTTTCTGCCAGTTGCCGTCTCTTAAGACCGCGACCACCGGAGTCAGCTGCTGGGAGATTGTGCTTAGGACCTTGCGCGACTTCTTCTTTTGCGTGGCGCCGTTGTAAGCCGCGAAAAGCAGCATCAGCAGGACGAAGAGCGATTGGATCCACTTGCCCAGGGCGCACTCTAACAGCAGGGCGGCTTCCAGAATCCAGGCGCTGAGGTTCCAGAGCTTGGAGGCAAATTCTTTCCAGAAGCTGAATTCCGGTTCAGGCACCTGGTTGAGTCCCTGCTCTTTCAGCCGGCGGTCAGCTTCAGCTTGTGTTAATCCTTGTTCTTTCATTATTTGATTAAACATCTCCTTGTACTTTCTCTTCAGTCGCTTCAATAAAAGTTATTTTTCTCACTGTTTTATTGTAGTCTTCTGATTGATATAAATAAAATACTGATTTATGATATGAGATATCTGGAAAAATGATATCAATTGCGGCAAGGGAGGAAAAGATGAATTTCAAGCAGCTTAATTATTTCGCGGTCGTGGCCGAAGAAGGGCAGATTACCGCGGCTGCCAGACGGCTCTTTGTCGGCCAGCCGGCCTTGAGCTCGCAGCTCAAGCAGCTGGAAGAAGAACTGGGGGCCAAATTGTTTGTCAGACAGCCCCACGGCATCGAATTGACGGATGCGGGGAAGAAGCTCTACAGCTACTCCCAGCAGATTTTGACCCTGGCCCGGAACGCGGAGACGGAAATCAAGGAGATTGAGGCCGGCCGTTTTGGCAGCATCAGACTGGGCTCGGTTTCCAGCTCCATTGGCTGTTTGCCGTCGCCCAAGCTGGTTGCCTTTGTCAAAGACCACCCCGGCATCGCGCTGGACATCCTGGAAGACAACACTTTTGGCATCCTGGAAAAACTGAAAAACAACCTCTTGGACCTGGCGATTATCCGCACGCCTTTCAGCCGGGTCAATCTGGCTTCCGTTGAGATCAGCGACGAGCCGATGACGGCAGTCACTTCGCTGGATTATTTTGCCGGAAAAGAGTCAGTCAGCCTGGAAGACCTGGCCGGCTGCCCCCTGGTCATCTACCGGCGCTTTGAGGAGATGTTCAAGGAGTCTTTTGCTGAAAAAGGTCTGACGCCCAATTTTATCGTCAAGTGCGATGACTCCCGGACGGCTATCCGCTGGAGCGATTCCGGCCTGGGGATAGCCCTGGTGCCTGAATCGATCGCGCTTGCCTACGCGAAAGGGCGGATTTACCCGGTTAGTTTGGACAAGTGGCGGACTCACTTGCAGCTGGTCTGGCGCGAAGACCAGGTCGTCACGCCTCTCATGCGGCAGATGATTGCCCTGTATGAAAAATCCGTATTTTAGTATGAAAAGTCGGTATTATGAAAATGACTTTTTCGTCTTATAATGAAAAAGGATGGAATTTTTCAGCAATAACCGGGGATGGAGTGAAAAATAGACGATGTTTTATGAAAGAGGGAATTCTAGATGTTGGAGAAGACCTTTTACAAGACGCTGCTGAGCCACTCGTTCAACATCCCGGTCAAGGTCAACTACTGGGATGGCAAGTCAGACCTGTACGGCGACGGTGATCCGGAAGTGACCATCACGTTTAATGAAAAGGTTCCTGTCAAGGACATAACCAGCAACGCCTCGCTGGCGCTTGGCGAGGCCTACATGGACAAGAAAATCGAAATTTCAGGGAGCTTGCAAAAGCTACTCACTGCGGCATATGAAAGCTCGGAAAGCTTCATGCGCAATTCGAAATTCCGCCGTTTCCTTCCTAAGCAAAACCACTCTGAGCGCCAGTCCGTCAGCGACATTCAAAGCCACTACGACGTCGGCAACGATTTCTACAAGCTTTGGCTGGATGACACGCTGACTTACTCCTGTGCTTACTTTACTGATGGCAACACCACTGACTTGAAACAGGCCCAGTTGGCCAAGGTCCACCACATCCTGGACAAGCTGCACCCGGAAAAGGGCAAAAGCCTGCTGGACATCGGCTGCGGCTGGGGGACTTTGATGCTGACGGCAGCCAGGGAATACGGGCTTAAGGTAACCGGCGTCACTCTGAGTGAAGAGCAGTATTACTTGGTCAGAAAGACCATTGAAGAAGAAGGCCTCCAGGACCTGGCTGAAGTCAAGCTGACCGACTACCGGGAGCTGGGCGACCAGCAATGGGACTATATCACCTCAGTCGGGATGTTTGAGCACGTTGGCCAGGAAAACATGGGCCTGTACTTCAAGGATGTTGCCCGCTATCTGAAGACCGACGGCGTGGCTTTGATTCACGGAATCACCCGCCAGCAGGGCGGGGCCACCAATGCCTGGATCAACAAGTACATCTTCCCGGGCGGCTACGTGCCGGGCTTGCAAGAAATGGTCGGGCATATCGTTGAAAACGGGATGCAGCTGGCCGACATTGAAATGCTGCGCCGGCACTACCAGAGAACCCTGGAAATCTGGGACCAGAACTTCAACGCCCACAGAAGCGAAATCCAGGAACATTTCGGCGAAAGATTCACCCGGATGTGGGACCTGTACCTGCAGGCCTGCGCCGCTTCATTTGAATCCGGCAACATTGACGTCATGCAGTTTCTGCTGACCAAGGGGCCTTCTGGCAAGAACCTGCCGCTGACCCGCGACTACATGAACGGGCGGCAGTAGTCAGACCAAAAGCAAATCAAAAACCTGGGAACCGTTTTGGCGGTTTCCAGGTTTTTTGCTTGCTGTTAAACTAAGTCCGGCTTGAAGTCAGGTTCATCCGGCGTTCGAAGTAGTTGAGCAAACGGGTCAGGATGAAGGTGACCACAAAGTAGATGCACATGGCAATGCACAGCGGCATGACCCCACGGTAAGTGGCGGTCTGCACCAGCCCGGTTTCATACATCAATTCCCCGACCCCGATGGTCGATACCAGGGAGCTGTCCTTGGTCAAGGTGATGAACTCGTTGCCCAGGGCTGGCCAGATGTTCTTCAAGGCCTGCGGGAAGACGACGTAGCGGTAGGTCTTGGCCTGGCTCAGGCCGAGTGAGCGGGCGGCTTCGGTTTGCCCCTTGTCGACAGAATTGATCCCGGAGCGGATGTCTTCAGCCACGTATGCCCCGGAGTTCAGCCCGATGGCGATGATCCCGGCGGCCAGGGCCGGCAGGTTCTTGATCAGCATCCCGACGCCGAAATAAACGAACATGATCTGCACCATCTGCGGGGTCCCGCGCAGGAATTCAATGTAGCAGACAGCGATGGCGTGCAGGAGCTTGCTTTTGGACAGACGCATCAAGGCAAAAATCACGCCGAGGATGAGCCCGATGATGATGGAGCAGACGGTAATGATCATCGTGTAGCCCAGCCCGGTTGCGAAGTAGCCGGCATACTTGCTCATGGAGTTGCTCTTCTTGCTGGAGGCCTGCTTCATGGCTTTAGCAGCGGCTGGAATGTATTTCTTGTTGAACAGGTCCTTCTTTTGGCAGGCATTGATGGTCTTGTTGATGGCCTTGACCAGGTCAGACTGGCCCTTGGCCACCCCGACGGCGTTGCCCATTTGGGCCTGGCTGAGGCTGGATTTGACCAGAGACAGGCTGGAGTCGTTGGTCGCGTAAGTCTTGGCGTTCAATTCGCCCAGCAGGACGGCGTCGACCTTGCCCGACTTGAGGGCCATGAGCAGGTTGCTGATCTTGGCCAGGCCCTTGACCTTGATGCCGTACTTGGACGCGTTCTTTTTCAAGGAAGTGTACTGAAGCGACCCGGTCTGGGCCCCAACAGTCTTGTTCTTAAAGGATGAGGTGCTGGTGTATTTGGCCTTATTGGTCTTGCTGATGACGAAGTAGTCGCTCTTTTCAGCATAGTAGATCTTGGAAAAGTCGATGCTCTTTTTCCGTTCGCTGGTTGGCGTCATCCCGGAAATGATGACATCGATCTTGCCGGTTTCCAGGGCAACCAGGAGGGAGTCAAAGTCCATGTTCTTGATTTCAAGTTTGACGCCCAGGTCCTTGGCGATCTGCTTGGCCAGTTCGACGTCGACGCCGACGTATTTGTTCTTGCCGTTGACGCTCTTGGTAAATTCAAGCGGCGGATAGTCGGCCGACATGCCGACCACCAGCTTGCCGCTCTTTTTGATTTTCTTCATGACCGTGCCGCTGGCAACTTTTTTGCTGCTGGCATCGACGCTGGCCGGCTGGGCCGCGGTGAAAAGACTGACCAGGAGCAGGAGGGCAGTCAAAATTTTAAGCAGTTTTTTCATATTCGTCTTCCTTTGCTAACTTACGCTTCCAAAATTTTGGCCAAAAAGTCTTTCGCCCGTTCGCTTTGCGGGTGGTCAAAGACTTCGTCTGGACTGCCTTTCTCAAGCAGGTAGCCGTCGGCCATGAACCAGACTTCGTCGGCTACTTTGCGGGCGAAGCCCATTTCGTGGGTGACGACCACCATGGTCATCCCGGTCTGGGCCAGGTCCTGCATGGTCTTGAGGACTTCGCCGACCATTTCCGGGTCCAGGGCACTGGTTGGCTCGTCAAACAGCATCATGTCCGGCTGCATGGCCAGGGCACGGGCGATCGCCACCCGCTGCTGCTGGCCGCCGGAAAGACTGGTTGGGGTGCGGTCAGCAAAGGCATCCAGGCCGACTTTTTGCAAAAGGCCATGAGCCAGCTTGTCAGCTTCTGCTTCGCTCATGCCCTTGACCTTCATTGGCGCCAGCTTGACGTTTTCGATGACGCTCATGTTCGGGAAGAGGTTGAAGCTCTGGAAAACCATGCCCATTTTCTGCCGCAGCTGGTCGAGTTCTTCTTCCTTAAGATCGGTCAGTTCGGTGCCTTCAAAAATTACCTGGCCGCTGGTCGGCTTTTCCAGCAGGTTCAGACAACGCAAAAAAGTACTCTTGCCTGAACCTGAAGGCCCAATGACCGTGATCACTTTCCCTTTTTCGATGACGGCATTGATGTCCTTGAGAACTTCCTTGTCGCCATAGTTCTTCTTCAAATGCTTGACTTCGATGATTTTGTTCATTTTATATCCTTTGTCCAATCAGGACATAAGCAATGAAGAGCTGACAAGCGGTAAAGTTCCGGCAAGAGTACTTGAAGATGTTCAATCAACGGCGATTGAACTACTGGAGCCAATGAGTGACTTGTAACTTTGGCAGCTTTTCATTGCCTGTCCCTACAGTTACAATGAAACGCTTAAGTCACCATCTTTGATGGTGCTATGTTTGGTAAAAGTTCCTGGTCCTCATGATATCTGCTCCTGTTTATTAGAAATCTTTCAAAAAAATTAAATCCCTTATTGGTTTTTAATTTTAGCGCAAACAGGAAGTTAATGCAAGCCAAAAAAGCAATTTTCATGAAAATTATTGAAAGAATCAGTAAATAACAAATATATTCGTATAAAGGAGAAAAAGCCTGCTAAAATAAGCTTTTCTCCGGGAAATTGCTAAGATAATTAGAAATTGCCAGCAGCTTAATTGTCTTTTTGAAGCGACCTTGCTATTATAGGAAGGCAGCAAAGGAGGGACTTTTTTGCAAAGAAGAACAGAAAAACGGTCCAGGAAGGGGCTTGGCCTTTTCCAGAAGCTGGCTGCCCTCATAGCCGCGCTGGTCTTTTTGGCCGGCGGGATCATGATCGGCCAGCACCTGCCAAAGAAAAGCCAGGACCAGGTCACGGTGGCCACCGTTTCCGCCAAGTTAAAGGCGATCGGGGAGCTGGCGACGG
>NZ_BOCG01000514.1 GCF_016587775.1 Lactobacillus nasalidis
CCGGATCATATATTCGCTGGCAGAGAGCCGGTATTTTTTGCCTGAGCAGTTTCAGGAGCTGGTGGATCTGTGCTGGCGGCGGGGGCTGATCGTGACCAGCGGCCCGACGGGGTCAGGCAAGACCACGACCATGTACGAACTGGCCCGGCGGCTCAGCCGGACGAAAATGGTGATGACGATTGAAGACCCGGTCGAAGTTCATGAAGAGAGCTTTTTCCAGGCCCAGGTCAACGAAGCAGCGGGAATCAGCTATGCCAGCCTGCTCAAAGCCGCCCTGCGCCACCGGCCGGACGTCTTGATCATCGGCGAGATCCGCGACGAAGCAACGGCCCACCTGGCAGTTGACGCGGCCTTGAGCGGGCACCTGGTTTTGGCGACCGTGCACGCCAAGAGCACTTTTCAGACCATTTCGCGCCTTGAAAGCCTGGGCGTCAAAAACAACGAGCTGGTCAACTGCCTGACCGCCATTTCCTACCAGCGCCTGCTGCCTGGCCGGCAGGGCCCGGGCTGCCTGCTGGACCTGGCAAGCAGAGACGAATTGGCTGCTGCCCTGGCCAACCCGCGCCGGGGCGATTTCGAGTCCTGGGAGGAGAATCTGGCCGGGCTGGCTGAGAAAGGAGCGATTACGAGGGATGTGGCAAAGCAATACGCGTGTGGATAAGCTGAAGCGAAACGAGCAGGTGGAACTGCTGGGCTTTCTGGCCAACTGCCTGCAAAACGGCTTTTCTTTGACTAAGAGCCTGCAGCTGCTGCCCCTGCTTTGGCCCAAGAAGCGGGCTGTTTTGCAGCGGCTGGACCAGCAGATGCGCCAGGGTGAGCACTTGAGCAGCCTGCTGGCCGGCCTGGGCTTTGGCAAGACGACGGTGACCCAACTGAACATGGCAATGAGCCAGGGGCGGCTGACGGAGTCGCTGACCCAGCTGACGGTTTTGGGCCGGATGAAAAATGAGCAGATCAAGAAGCTGCAGGCG
>NZ_BOCG01000515.1 GCF_016587775.1 Lactobacillus nasalidis
AAGGTAGCGAAATTCCTTGTCGGGTAAGTTCCGACCTGCACGAAAGGTGTAATGATTTGGGCACTGTCTCAACGAGAGACTCGGTGAAATTATAATACCCGTGAAGATGCGGGTTACCCGCGACAGGACGGAAAGACCCCATGGAGCTTTACTGCAGTTTAATATTGGGTATCTGTCAAGCATGTACAGGATAGGTAGGAGCCGGAGAAGATAGGACGCCAGTCTTATCGGAGGCGCTGTTGGGATACTACCCTTGCTTGACGGATGCTCTAACTCAGGCGTGTAAACCAGGCCGAGGACAGTGTTTGACGGGCAGTTTGACTGGGGCGGTCGCCTCCTAAAGTGTAACGGAGGCGCCCAAAGGTTCCCTCAGAATGGTTGGAAA
>NZ_BOCG01000516.1 GCF_016587775.1 Lactobacillus nasalidis
GCGGCGCAGGTGCTTGAAGATGCTGCCGTAAATCGAGACGTTGGCCGCCACGATGCTGCAGAAATGGTCCCAGCTGACCGTGTGCACCGCGCTGTCGGCCCGCTGCCAGTAGTGATACAGCGGCAGGGCGCTGTAGTAGCAGCCTTCAGTCTGCATCAGGTAGTTGATGTTGAAGACCTGGTCTTCCATCAAGTCCAGCTCCTCGTCAAAGCGCAGGTGCAGGCGGCGGACCAGCTGGGTCTTGTAGCACTTGTTCCAGGTGTAGCCCTTTACCGGCGAATGGGCAGTGCCCAGGACCTTCAATACCGCCTGAAAACGCGTCAGTTCCCCTTCTCCGGGCTTGGAGATCGGCACTGACGGCTTGCCGGCCTGGTCCACGTAGTAGCCGCAGGTCACCATGTCGTCGTCCGGGTGGCGGTCAAAGGCCTTGATGAAATAGTCGGTGTAACCGGGATCGACCCAGTCATCCCCGTCATGAAAAATGAAGTAGGGGGTGTCGACCAGGTCCAAGCCCAGGTTCCGCGCTGCCGCCACGCCCTCGTTGTCCTTGCTGACCAGGTCAAAAGACCCGAAGCGGTCCCGGTAACTTTCCGCGATTTCCACGGTGGAATCGCTTGAGCCGTCATCGATGATCAGCAGCTTGAACTGCTGGTTCTGCTGCTCAAGCAGGTAATCCAAAGCCCGAGCCAGATATTTTTCCTGGTTGTAGACGGTCATGATGACCGTCAGCTTTAAGTTGCCGCTGGTAGACAAGCCGCATCCCCCTCTCCAATCTATCCTTTACATTATAGCATTTTCGCCCAGAATCTGCCGCCAGCCGGGGCCTGCTTAAATTTTTGCTAAGGGGACCGCCCGGAAAACAAACTCTAGTATAATTATGGTCGGAGCATGAAAAAAAGAAAACAAGGAGACTATCATGAACAGCAAATTCAAGAAAATCATCACGGCCTGCGCCCTTATGCTGGGCCTGGGCCTGGCAGCCGGCAAGGTTTCGGCCGCCGAAGACACCACGCCGGTCATTACCCTGGGGACTTCCCTGACCGACAGCCAGAGACAGGGAACCTTGAAGG
>NZ_BOCG01000517.1 GCF_016587775.1 Lactobacillus nasalidis
CGCCGCCAGCAGCGGGCGGACGGTTCTGTCGATTTCCCACCGCCGCGGAGCCCATGACGGCCGTCTCATCAAGCTTTAAAAAAGTAGCGATACAACAAAAACCCCTCTGGCAAATGCCAGAGGGGTTGCTTATTTTTAAATTTCAGCGATAGCGTCATCGATTGGGGTGTCGCCGCCGATCATTTTGATCAGCTTCTTATATGTATTCTTCTTGTCCAAGACGCCGGCAAGAACCGCGGCTACGTCTGGAATCGGGTTTGGCCCGGAATGTTCCGGATTCAGCTGGATTTTGTCAGTTGCCGGCTTTTCCTCCAAAACGCCGGGAGCCACGATGGTGTAATCCAAATTCGTGTTGTTGATCAGCCACTCGTCTGAGAAGAACTTGGCGATGTCATAATCAATGATGCCGCTCAAGGACGGTTCTTCCTGCCACTTGTCCGGCTCGGTCGCAAAAATCGAGCTCAGCTGAATGTAGCGCTTGACCCCGGCCTTTTCGCTGGCCTGCATCAGCTTGACTGCGCCAAAGGCGTCGGTCTGCAGCAGGTCTTTTCCCCGGGATCCCGCCAAAAAGTAGACAGCGTCCATTCCTTTGACCTGGCTGGCCAGGTCTGAGACGCTCTCGTGCAGGTCAAGCGTAAACGCAGTGACCCCCGGCAGCTTGACGATTGAATCCTTGTGCCGCGAGCCGGCATACACCTCGTGACCTTCTTTGACCAGGTTCTCAATCACGGCAGCAGCCACCCGGCCGCTTCCTCCAGCAATAAATACCTTCATCAGCATTTCCTCCTGTTATTTTACTTGTTAAACGTATGATAACATCTACTAAAAAAATAACAAGCAATTGCACTCGGCAGCTAGAAGCTGATGGTTCCTGGCTTGATTTCCTTGCCTTTCTGTCCGAAGTCCTGCTGAATCTTCTTCAAGAAGCGTTCAGCGATTGGGGAGAAGGTCTGGTATTTTTTCCAAACAAGATACAGGTTGGTCTCCAGTTTCGGCGTCAATGGCCGGAAGACCATCCCGCTTTCCGGAGAGGTATCGACCAGCTTGTCAAATGACAAGAGGTAGCCCAGGTGTTCTTTGGCAAAAACGGAGGCATTGTAAACCAGGCCAAAAGACCCTTCCAGGTGAAGGTCTTCCATTTTGTCCTTGGCCCAGCGGGGAATGTCGTTTTTCCAGCCCTGGCCTGAGCAGAAAAGCGGCAGGCCGACCAGGTCGTCAACGGTGATGGCTTCTTTCTGCGCCAGGGGAACGTCTGCCGGCATGATGACGCCCCAGGTGTCAGTCTTCGGAAAAATCAGCGATTCATACTTGTTGATGTCGGGCATTTCCGCCAGGACGACAAAGTCCAGGATGCCCTTGTCCAGTTTTTCGGCCACTTGCGAAGTGTCGCCGCTGGTGATGTGGTAGCGCAAGTCAGGGTAGAGCTGCTTGAAAGAGTTGATCTCCCGGGCCAGGAAGCTGATCTGGTAAGATTCGGCCAGGCCAAAGTAAAGGTCGCCGCCTGTGATGTCATCCAAGGTCAAAAATTCTTGTTCAATCTTGTCAGCCATGGATACCAGGTCTTCAGCCCGGTTTCGCAAAAGAAATCCCTCGTCGGTCAGCTTGATGCTGAAGGACTGTCTGGTAAAAAGCTTCTGTCCCAGTTCATCCTCCAAGGATTTGATCGCCTTGGACAGGGTTGGTTGGGTGACGTGCAGACTCTCGGCCGCCCGGGTCATGTTCTCGTCTCTGGCCACTGCCAGAAAATAGCGTAAGGTCCGTATTTCCATAATTTCCTCCCATCATTCTAAAAAGGAATATCATGTCATAGATTATAACCATTAGCACATAAGACTGCAAGGAAATATACTAATAATCAAGCAAGGCAGAAAAGCAAGGAGGTGCGGGATGGACTTGCCAGCAATCAAGCAAAATCTGGCTGACGCGGGCTGTGATAAAGCCCTGGCCGAGGAAATTAGCAAAATGTGGGCCGGTGGACAGTATGATGACGCTCTGCTGAAAATGAAGCTGGCCAGATGTCACGCATTGTGCGATCTGCATGCAAGCAGCCGCAGGGTCGATCTGCTGGATTTTCTGATCCGGAAGACTGAAAAAGAAATCAAGCTGAAAAAATAGCAAATGGAGGCAATAAACATGATGCAAACAGAAAAACTTAACCTGACTCAAGAATGGGACAAGGTCTTTCCTAAGAGCGACAAAGTTGACCATCAAAAGGTAACATTCATCAACCACTTCGGCATTACTTTGGCAGCCGACATGTACACGCCAAAGGATGCAGCAGGCAAACTGCCAGCCATCGCCGTTGCCGGTCCTTTTGGGGCGGTCAAGGAACAATCAAGCGGCCTTTACGCTCAAGAAATGGCTGAAAGAGGCTTTTTAGCAATCGCTTTTGACCCGTCATACACTGGCGAATCAGGCGGCAGTCCAAGAGGGATCAACAGCCCGGACATCAACGTCGAAGACTTCCAGGCAGCGGTTGACTTTTTGTCAGTACAGGACAATGTTGACCCAGAAAGAATCGGGATCATCGGGATCTGCGGCTGGGGCGGCATGGCTCTGCAGACGGCTTCAATCGACACCAGAATCAAGGCAACCGTAACCTCAACCATGTATGACATGTCCAGAGTGACTGGCAACGGCTACTTTGACGCCAATGACAATGAAGAAGCCCGCCACAAGATGAGAGTGGCCTTGAATGAGCAGAGAACTGCCGACTACAAGGCCGGCAGCTATGCCAAGGCCGGCGGGGTAGTTGACCCAGTTCCAGAAGATGCTCCGCAATTCGTCAAGGACTACCACGCTTACTACAAGACTCCGCGCGGCTACCACAAGCGCAGCGTCAACTCCAATGAAGGCTGGAACGTGACGACTTCAACTTCACTTTTGAACACGCGCCTGTTTACCTACTCAAACGAAATCAGAAATGCCGTTTTGATGATTCACGGCGACAAGGCCCACTCATGCTACTTTTCAAAAGATGCTTATGCCAACATGATTAAGGACAGCAAGTACACCGACAACAAGGAACTGCTCTTGATCCCGGGGGCAAGTCACACGGACCTTTACGACCAAAAGGACATTATTCCTTTTGACAAGATCCAATCATTCTTTGACAAGTACCTGAACTAGGCCAGAGATGAAAAAGCGGGCTAAGCAGCTGAAAAGTCTGCTGGTTGTTAGTGCTTCTCTTTTCCTGCTGACCGCCTGCGGCACAAGTAACAGCCAGAAGCAGAGCAGCCGGAGCCAGAAATCAGCAAGCACTTCAACAGTAAGGACCAGTTCAGCCAGACAAGGAGCAAAAATGCATTTGTATATCGGAAATAAGGAAGTTCCAGTCAAATGGGAAAACAATGACTCAGTTACCGCACTAAAGAAGCTGCTTCCCCTGACTATCAGCATGTCGAAGTTTGGCGGCTTTGAGCAAGTAGGGAGTCTGGGCCATAAGATCGTCAGCAACGATCGGCAGACCAAGACAAAGCCAGGCGACATCGTATTGTATTCGAGCCGGCAACTGGTCATGTTTTATGGCACTAATTCTTGGGCGTACACGCGCTTGGGCCATCTCGACTTGAGCAAGGAGGAAATCCGTGATCTGCTGGATCGGAACAATGTTACCGTAACCCTTAAATAGCAGGGATTACGATGATTTTGAGGTAAAAAATGAAGCTGGAAGATTTTTTAGCATACGTAAACAGCGGCAATAGAATTGCTAATCCTTCACCGGAACTGGCATACAGCTCATATTTAACGCAAGAAGCCTTGGAGGTAACGATGGAGCTGAATAATGCTTATCACACCCCCGAAGAGGTGCAGGACTTGTTTGCCAAACTGACGAGTAGCAAGGTCAATCGCAGCTTGTCTTTGGTACCACCATTTTATACGGATTGCGGAAAGAACATCCATGTTGGAAAAAACGTGTTCATCAATACTGGCTGCACTATCCAGGACCAGGGCGGAGTCTATATTGGGGACGGTGCATTGATTATCGCGACTTTGAATCATGTTCAAGATCCCGCCAAAAGAGGGGAGCTGCTGCCAGCAGCAGTGCATATTGGCAAAAGGGTTTGGCTTGGCGCTAACGTCACTGTTTTGCCAGGCGTCACGATTGGTGATGGAGCGATTATCGCGGCTGGTGCAGTAGTGACAAAAGATGTTCCAGCCAGAACAATCGCGGCAGGTGTCCCGGCGCGCGTAGTGAAAGAAATAACTGAATAGAGGAGAGCAGCATTCTTGTTGAAAGGGGGATGCTGCTTTTTCTACTGCTGCAAAAAATGTGTGCAATGTAGCCAAATAGTAATTTTTGACTACGTATGTCCAAAGACATGGATACAGACATTTTTCTTATTGCCGTCATCACCGGTATTCCGATATCCCAACAAGGGGGTAACCGCATTGACCAGCGCAGGTACCGAAGCACCACTCTTGCAACTTCATG
>NZ_BOCG01000518.1 GCF_016587775.1 Lactobacillus nasalidis
AACGGCAATCGGCGACTCGGTCATGGCTTCTGCCAGTGACCTGCTGCACCAGCTGCTGCCGCACGCGATCGTTGATGCTACCGTCTCGCGGCAAGCCGATGTGGCTCCGCAGCTGCTGCAGTCATACGCTCAAAAGGGCGAACTGCAGGACAATGTTTTGATCGGTCTGGGGACCAACGGGCCTTTCAGTGACGATGAAGTCAAGCAGATCATGCAGATCATCGGCTCAAAGCGCCGGCTCTTCTGGATCAACGTCATCGTGCCGACCCGGTCCTGGCAGAACCAGGTCAACCAGCAGCTAAAGAGCTTGAGCAAAAAATACAAGAACCTGACCGTCATTGACTGGTACGGCTATGCTCACAGCCAGTCCAGCTGGTTTTACGATGACCGGACCCACCCGAACAATGTTGGTCAAAACTACTACAGCACGTACATCGTTAAAGAAATGGTTCGCGCCAGCGAATCAGATTAGCTTTTTGATTTGGAAAAGAATAGGAATTAAATGGAACTGGAATTTCTTGGAACCTGCTCGGGACAGCCTTCAAAACTGCGCAACGTCTCGAGTCTGGCCTTAAAGTTACTGGACGAGCTGAACGAAATCTGGCTGTTTGACTGCGGCGAAGCGACTCAGCACCAGATCTTGCGCACCAACATCCGGCTGCGCAAAGTTACTAAAATCTTCATCTCGCACAATCACGGCGACCATATCTTCGGTCTGCCCGGTCTTTTGTCAACCCGGTCCTTCCAAGGGGACGTCGGCCCTTTGACGATTTACGGGCCGGCAGGGATCGAGCAGTTCGTCAGGACCGCCCTGCGGATTTCAAAAACCAAAATTTCCTATCCGATTAAATTCGTTACCTTGGAAAAAGCTGGTAAAATTGTAAGTGAGCGGGGGTTTGAGGTTTACACCGAAAAGCTGGACCACCGCATCGACAGCTGGGGCTTCCGGGTAGTTGAGGCAGACAAGGCCGGCGAACTCTTGATGGACAAGCTGGCAGAATTCAATGTGCCTAACGGCCCGCTGCTTGGCAAGCTGAAGCGCGGCGAGCAGGTTGAGCTGGAAGACGGGACCGTTTTGAACGGCAAGGACTTCCTCGGCCCGGCCAAGAAGGGGCGGGTGGTGACCGTGATCTACGATACCCGGTCGACACCTTCAATTCGCCGCCTGGCAGACCATGCCGACGTTCTGGTTCACGAAGCGACTTTTGACGCGAGTGAAAGCAAGCTGGCCAAGGACTATTACCACTCAACGTGCACACAAGCCGCTGAGACGGCCCTTGCCTGCCAGGTGGGGCATTTGTACCTGACCCATGTTTCGGCCCGGTACGTGGGCCCTCTGGCCAGCCAGATGGTCAAACAGGCCAGGAAGATCTTCCCGGCCACGACGCTGGCCAAGGACTTGGACAGCTTTGTAGTTCCAATGAAAGGTTAACGTGTTAAAAAATGAGTGATTCGTTACGCAATAAAGTTGTAGTTATTACGGGCGCCAGCAGCGGCATTGGCCGCTCGATCGCCATGGAAAGCGCCAGCCGCGGGGCCACGGTCGTTTTGCTGGCCCGCCGGCTGGACAAGCTGGAAGAGATTGCCG
>NZ_BOCG01000519.1 GCF_016587775.1 Lactobacillus nasalidis
CCGTCACTTTAGACACTAAAAGGCTGATATGATGAAAGACAAGCTTAAAATTTTGGTAATCGGGTCCGGTGGCCGCGAATTCGCGGTTGCCCGTGCCCTGAAGAAGAGCCCGCATGTTGCTGAAGTCTTCTGTGCTCCAGGCAACAGCGGGATGGCCAGCATCGGGGTCAAGGCCCTTGGCATTCCGGAAGACGATTTCAAGGCCCTGAAGGACTTTGCTATTAAGGAAGAAATCGCCTGGACCTTCGTCGGCCCCGAAGATGCCCTGGTGGCCGGGATCGTTGATTATTTCCACGCTTTTGATTTGAAGATCTTTGGGCCGAACGCCAGAGCAGCCCAGCTGGAAGGGTCAAAAGACTACGCCTTGCAGTTCATGGAAAAATACCAGGTGCCGCATCCGCGCTATGAGACTTTCCAGACGGCAGAAGCAGCCATTGCTGCCTTGCCTGACTTTGGCAGCCCGGTCGTTTTGAAAGAAGACGGCTTGGCCGGCGGCAAGGGCGTTGTGATTGCTGAAAGCCGGGAAACGGCCGCGGCGACCTTGCGGGAAATGTTTGCCAAGGGCCAGAAGCAGGTTGTTCTTGAAGAATTCCTGACTGGTCCGGAATACTCAGTTTTCGCGGTCATGCAGAACGGCAACTACCGGCTTTTGCCCCTTGCCCAGGACCACAAACGGGCCTATGATGACGACAAGGGACCAAACACCGGCGGGATGGGCTCCTACAGCCCGGTTCCGCAACTTAGCCCAGAGCAGTACCAGGCCATCGTTGACCAGCTGGTCAAGCCAACGGCCAAGGGTCTGGAAGCAGGCGGCTATGACTACCACGGCGTTTTGTACCTG
>NZ_BOCG01000520.1 GCF_016587775.1 Lactobacillus nasalidis
CCAGCTTGACCGTCTTTTGCCCGGCCAGCGGATCCGCTGCCGGCAGCACCACCATCAGCCGGTCGCTTTGATAAGGCAGGTATTCAAAGTGCGGGTTCTGGCAGTTTTTGATGAAGGCGAAGTCCAGCTTTCCGGCAGCCAGTTCTTCTTCCAGCTGGCCGCTGGGACCGGTGGAGATCTGGCACTGGTAGCCGCTTTCGTTCATGAACTTGATCAAAAAGTCCAGAATCCCGTATTCAGCCGCCGAAGGGATAGTTCCGATCCGCAGGGCCTGCTCCCGGGACTTGAGCTGGGCGATTTCCCGCTCGGCCTGCTTGTAGAGGTTGATGATCTTATTGGCATAAGGCAGATAGCTCTGCCCGTATTCAGTTAGGGTGACGCCGCTGGCGCCGCGGTTGAAGAGCTGAACGCCCAGGTCATTTTCCAGCTTTTTGATGCTTTTGGAAAAGCTGGACTGGGATATGTACATCTGCTCGGCCGCTTCAGAAAAATTCCTGTACTTGGCCAAGGCTAAAAAACATTCTAAGTATTTGTGCTGCAATGGCAAATCTCCTTATTCCGATTTCGAAAGCCGCGATTCCGAGCTTGAATTGTGTCCGAACCGCTTCCATTTTAAAATTAATTTAACAAGTAAAGCAAGGGGGAATTAACAATGACAGAATTGCTGGCGGGCTTTGGAAAAGGCCGAGTCGAAATTCAAGAGCAGGACCTGCCGCTAAGGGAGTTTACTGCCAAGAGTTCCGACTTGTACGTCCGGGTGGCTCTGCTGCGGCAGGGCGAGGAAAAATTCGCCCTGGCCTCGTTTGAGCTGACCTCGCTGATGGCGCGGGACGTGACCTACTTCAAGCAGCTGCTGGCCGATGAGTGGGAGATTGCGGCTGACCAGGTCTGGATTGCCGTAAGCCACAACTTTTCCTCGCCGCACTTAAAGCAGCAGCTCAACAATGATGAGGAAAAAGCTGCTTACCGCTTTTTCTTGAAGAAGCTGACGGACGCGCTTGAGACGGCCTTTCATGAGGCAGCCGCGGATCTTTCTCCGGCTAAGCTGGCCTATAGCCAGGGACCTTGTCCCATCAACGTCAACCGCAATGTTGAAACGGATCAAGGCTGGTGGCTGGGCCGCAATTTCCAGGGCTTCAGCGACCACCAGGTCCGGGCCCTGCTGGCGGAAAACGCCAGCGGCGCCAGCCTGATCTACAGCTTTGATCTGCAATCTAGCGTGCTGGACCACCTGGATGACGATCAAGGCCGGCGGGTCATCGATGGCGACATTTTCGGCGCCTGCAGCCGCTTTTTGGAAGAAAATTACCGGGTGGCCATTCCCCTGGTCGGCGCGGCTGGCGACCAGCGTCCGCTGTTTACCGGTTCAACCGAGCGGCCTTTTACCTGCAACCAGCAGCTGGTCAGCCTGCAGGGAGCGGCCCTGGCTCAAGCCATTGAAGAATTGACCTACCGGGAGCTGGAGGGCCGGATCAAGCAGACGGTTTTGCAGGCAAGCTTGCCGGGGCAGATGCGGCAAAAAGACACTTTTGACATCCGGCCGACGAAAAGTTTCGTCCCTAAGCCGGGACCGGCAGTAGCCATCAGCTTGAGCGCTTTGCAGCTGGGCAACTTGACCCTGCTGGCGACGCAGCCGGAGCTCAACAGTGCCTTCGGCCGGCAGATCCGCCAGCGGCTGGGGCTCAGCATGCTGGCCAGCCTGGTCAATGGCGGGGTAAAATACCTGCCAGAAGCCAGCGACTTTGAGAAGATGACTTATGAGGCCATGAACAGCAGCTTGGGGCCGGGCAGTGACCAGGCCTTCTTGAAGCTGGTTGAAGAAATCAAACAGAAATTAGCGGATTAAGGATTAGGAAAGAGGAGAAAAATGTTATTAGGACACGGCAGAGCAGACATCACCCCAACGGAGCCTTTTTACCTCCTGGGCTACAAGACCCCGCTGCGCAACATGCCTGCCAAAGGCATTCACGACCATATTTTCATCAACGGCCTGTTGTTTCACAAGGACAATGGGGAAAACGTCTTTTTGGCGACCGGGGACTTGCTGGAAATCGAGGACATCGTGGCTGCTGACATCCGCCAGAAGATCAGCAGCAATTTCGACATTCCTTTTGAAAACATCATTATCGGTGTCACTCACGACCACCATTCAGTGCGTGACTATCACCGCAGCTGGGAATTTGGCAAGTTCAGCCAGAAGTACTACGACTTCTTCGTTGACAGCTTCCTCAAGGTCTACCAGCAGTGCTTGGACTCCCTGGAGGAAGTGACGGCCAAGTATGGAGACACTATGGTCATTGGCTATTACGGCAACCGGGACCACCCGGGCGAGCTTTCAGACAACCTGGTGGAAGTCGTCAAGTTCTACCGCGGTCAAGAAGCAGTTGCCGGCATCGTCAACCTGGCGGTGCACTCAACTGTCCTCAGTGCCAAGAACCAGTACTTGACAGCTGATCTGGCAGGGAACCTGTGCACGGAGCTGGCCAAGAGCTGGGGCTTTTACCCGGTCATGCTGGTCGGCTGCGCCGGCGACTCCAGCAACCACTACCAGCGCCGCGGCCGCGACTGGGCCGAGCTTGACCGGACGGTCAAGGGG
>NZ_BOCG01000521.1 GCF_016587775.1 Lactobacillus nasalidis
AGCTTGAGCTACGTCTTTGCGGCGGGCCTGGCTTTCAAGCGGCGCAAAATCAGCCGGGCGGACCTGCTGGGGCTGACTTATTGCTGCCAGCAGCTCCTAGAGCCGCGGCTGCTGCTGGAAACAGGGGGGATGCTGACTTACGTGCTGGCCCTGGGGCTGGTGGTGACCGGGAAGCTGCCTTATTGGAAGCAGGCTTTCTGGCTCAACGGCCTGCTGACCCCGTTTTTGCTCTATTTTTTCTACCAGGTCAATGTGTGCACGATTTTTTACAATGTTTTGGTGGTGCCTTATTTCAATTACCTGGTAATGCCGCTGACCGGCCTGGCCCTCTTTTCCCCGCTGCCGCTGCAAGAGCTGTTTGAACGGATCTTGGAAACAGCCGAAGGCTTGTTGGGGCTCTTAGCCCGGACTGGCATCGGGCAGGTGATCTTCGGCAAGCTTGCTTCCTGGCAGCTGGCCCTGCTCTTTGCCCTGACTTTTTTGTACCTCATCACGAGGAAAAAGAAATACCGCCGTTTTCTGGCGGCGGCTTATTGTTTGATTTTTGTCAGCATTCATTTTCCCCTGGAGGGGCAGGTCTCCTTCATCGATGTCGGCCAAGGCGACAGCATTTTGCTGACCACGCCCATCCGCCGGCGGGTCTACCTGATTGATACCGGGGGCAAGCTGTCTTTTGGCCGGAAAAAGCCGGCCCAGGCCCAGATCGACCGGATCACGATTCCCTTGCTCAAGGCCCAGGGAATCAGTCAGATCGACGGAGTCTTCGTCAGCCACCAGGACGCGGACCATGTCGGCGACCTGGGGCCGCTTTTGGAACAGGTTCCGGTCAAGCGCCTTTATATGGGCATCGGCTTGATCCAGAATCCGAGTTTCCGCGCCCGCCTTGCCGGCCGGGTGGAAAAGACCAAGTTGATCGAGCTCAAGGCCGGCATGGAGGTTCAAGAAGCAATCAAATTCGAAGTTTTGCACCCGGACCTGCCAGGCAAGGGGGAGAACAAGGACTCCTTGTCTTTGACCTGCCAGCTGGCGGGCAAGACCTGGGGCTTTACCGGGGATCTGGACCAAGCAGGCGAAGAGGCCATCATCCAGAAGCATCCCGATTTGCACATTGACTACTTCAAGCTGGGCCACCACGGCAGCGACACGTCGTCTTCGACCAAGTTCCTGCAGACGATCAAGCCCAGCCTGGTCTTTATTTCAGCCGGCCGCAACAACCGCTACCACCATCCCAAACCTGAAACCCTGGCCAAGCTCAAGCAGCTGGGCATTCCTTATCTGAACACCCAGACGGAAGGGATGATCAGCTGGCATTACGGCTGGCGGGAGTATTTCTCCAGCTTTTTGGAAGGCCGGCGAGTGTGTTATCATTATTGATTGAAGCAATTATTTAAGGGAGGTTGGCAGCTTGCCAAATTTATTAACACTGTTTCCCAACAGCCAGGCCGGCAATCCAAACGTCCTGCTGCAGGGACCGGATGCTTTTTTAAACGACTATCTGGCCCATAACTATGTCAGCCAGCCGGCTTTTCAAGGCCTGGAGCGGGTGACGGTCGACTGCGAGAGCGATCCGCTGGACGATCTGATCGCGGCCCTGGCTGAGGCCAGCCTGTTCAGCCAGCGCAAGCTGGTCCTGGTCAAAAATCCCCTGTTTCTGACCGGCAAGTTCCCGGCCAAATACAAGCAGCAGGCCGAGCAGCTGCTGGAAATTTTCACGCACATTGACCAGCTGGACGACGTCGTCGTCCTGGTTGCCAGCTATGAAAAACTTGACCGGCGCAAGAAGCTGACCAAGCAGGTCGAAAAGAGCTTCAACACGGTTTCTACTGCCGTCAAAAGCTATGACAGCGGGCGCTGGATGAAGGCCCTGGTCAAGGCTGAAGGCTACCGCTTTGACCGGGGGGCACTTGAATTGCTGATGGAGCGCAGCGACCAGGTTCTGGACACTGCTTTGGGCAATTACAACAAGCTGAAAGCCATCAGCGCCGAAAACGAGATCAGCCTGGACCTGGTGGACCGCAACATCGACCTCAGCCTGGATCAGAACGTGTTCGCGATTCTGGAGGCCGCCATGAAGGGCAATTATCAAGAGGCAATTGACCGCCTGGACGGGCAGCTGCGCGAGGGGACTTATCCGCTGCAGCTGGTCGCGGTCTTTTTCAGCCAGGTGGAATTCCTCCTGTGCGTCAAGGTCATGGGGCAGAGAAGACGGAGCGAAAGCGAGATCGCCAAAGAACTGGCGGCGCACCCTTACCGCGTCAAAACGGCCTTGAAGTCCCGGGCCAAGATCCCGCAGCTGGAGAGAATGCTGGCAGAGCTGATCCAGCTGGATTACCGCTACAAGAACGGCACCTACCGCGACAGCAGCTTTTTGAAGATGTTTATTCTGGCCAGCTGACCCGAAAAGGCAAAATAAAAAGAGCGAGAAACGGATGTTTCTCGCTCTTTTGTTTTGCTAGTTCAATTACTTAGCAAGCTTGGCCAAACGACTCTTGTCACGGTTAGCCTTGTTCTTGTGGATCAAGCCCTTTGAAGCGGCCTTGTCCAATTCGCGTACAGCGGCAACGTGTAATTCGGAGGCGTTGTCTGCACCAGCAGCTTGAGCAGCCTTAAACTTCTTAACGGCAGTTCTCATTGCGCTGAGTTGAGCAGCATTGCGTTCGTTAGCAACAGCTTGAGTCTTAACACGCTTGATAGCAGATTTGATTTGTGGCATTAGATTCACCTCCAATAACTGTTTGAAATTCACTAAATTATTATACTGAAAGCTGTCGTCAGATGCAAGAAGAAATTTTGCTTGCTTTTTCAAAAAAAACGGGTATGATTATATTTGTTATGTGAACCTCGAACGTTGTCTTTGCGTTTCACCTAACGACTGACGCTGTTCGGGGCAATTTTTTAACAGAAAGGTGCAGAAACATGGCAGTTTCAAAAGAAAGAAAGAACGAAATCATCAAGGAATACGCAACCCACGAAGGCGACACTGGTTCAGTAGAAGTACAAGTTGCTGTTTTGACTGAAGACATCAACAACTTGACTGAACACATGCGTGAACACTCACACGACCACCACTCATACGTTGGTCTGCTGAAGAAGATCGGTCACCGTCGTAACTTGCTTCGCTACTTGCAAGAAAACGACCTGGAACGTTACCGTGCTTTGATCGCTCGTTTGGGTCTGCGTCGTTAATCAACGACTTGCCAAGAGGCTGGGGTTTCCCGGCCTCTTTTTTTTGCTTTCTTTCCAAAGCAGGCGACTATCATGCTTCTGTGCTTTATGTTAAAATTAAAAAGATTATAAGCGTTGCGATCGGGAGATCCATATAAACTGAACATCAAATATTGAATTTATTTTTTATTTTTAATTGCAAAAAAGGAGAGATTTATGTCAGACAAGTTAAAAATCATGGTCCTAAGCGGGGTTCGCGAGCAAGGAAAGGACATGTTTGCCGTGCAGGTAAACGATGAAATCTTTGTTTTGGACGCCGGGCTCAAGTACCCAGACAGTTCTTTGTTTGGGATTGACGTGGTCATTCCGGACATGGAATTTTTCAAGCAGTACGGCGACCGCGTGGCCGGGATTTTCCTGACCCACGGCCATGCCGACTCAATCGGCGCCTTGCCGTACATTCTGCGGGACTGGGACATTCCGGTTTTCGGTTCCAAGCTGACGATTGAACTGGCCAAGATCGACGTGCAAAGAGAAAACAAGCGGCGCAACAACCAGCTGTTCAACGTCATTGATGCCGACACCGAAATCGACTTCAAGAATGCCAGCGTCTCCTTCTTCCACACCACCCACTCCGTTCCGGACTCTTTGGGAATCGTCATCCACGCGCCGCAGGGGCAGATCGTCTACACCGGTGACTTCAAGTTTGACCCGTCAGCCCGTCCCGCTTACCGGACAGACATGAGCCGGCTGGCAGAAATCGCGGAAAACGGCGTTTTGGCTCTGCTGCCAGACTCTTCAAATGCTGAGGCGGTTTTCCCGAACGCCAGTGAAAACGAGGTCGGCACTTACATCACCAACGTCTTCCGCAATGCCAAGGGCCGGATCATCGTTGCCGGCAAGGCCTCCAACTTAAACCGCGTCCAGCAGGTCTTCAATGCCGCGGCTGCCACTGGCCGCCGGGTGCTGTTGACCGGGCGGGACGTGGCCAAGATCGTGCACACGGCCATGAAGCTGGGCTATCTGGAAGTACCGGACGGCTTGCTGATGAAGGTCAAGGAACTGAAGGACGTGCCGGACAACAAGACGGTCATCCTGGAAACCGGGCGGATGGGCGAACCGCTGCAATCGCTGCAGAAGATGGCCAACAACCGCCACCGCATGATCAAGATCCATGAAGGCGACCTGGTCTTTATCGCCACGACGCCGTCTCATGCCGTTGAAACCACGGTGGCCATTACCAGCGACATGGTTTACCGGGCCGGCGGCACGGTCATCGAGCTGGGCCGCAACATGCACACGTCCGGCCATGCTACCGGCCGGGACCTGCAGACTTTGATTGATCTGTTGAAGCCGCGGATTCTGATCCCGGTGATCGGTGAATACCGGCTTTTGGAAGCAGTCAAGGACCTGGCGGTAGAAACTGGAATGGACCCAGACGACGTCTATGTGACGCAAAACGGCGACTGCCTGGAATACGACACCAAGCGCGGGCAATTCTTCCGCGGCGACGCGGTGCCGGGCGAAGACACGATGATCGACGGCTCTGGTGTCGGCGATGTCGGCAACATCGTCTTGCGGGACCGGGAAGTGCTCTCAGATGACGGGATCTTCATTGCGGTTGTGACGATTGACCGCAAGAAAAAGAAGATCATTTCCGAGCCGCAGGTTACCAGCCGGGGCTTTGTCTACATCAAGGCCAACCACAAGCTGATGAACGACTCCATCCAAGTCATCAAAGACGCCATCCAGGCCAACTTCGAACACAAGAAGTTTGACTGGACTGAGCTCAAGCAGGACATGCGCTCCAGCCTGGAGAAGTTCCTTTACAAGCAGACCAACCGCCGGCCGGTCGTTTTGCCGGTAGTTATGGAAGTCAACCAGAACCGGCACCGGGCAATGCAGAAGAAGGCTGAAGACCAGGCAGCCGAAGGCAAGGAAAAGACTGCCAAGAAGCGCAGCAACCGCAAGAAGCAGACCAAGCCGGCAAACAAGACTGCCAAGGGCGGCGCCAAGAATAGCAAGAAGCCGGCGCAAAAGGCCAAGAAGCCGGCCAACAAGAACAAGAAAAAAGAGGGCAAGGCAAGCGATGATAAACACTAGTCAGCAGAACCTGCTCAAACTGGCCGGGCAAGCCGAGGCCGCCGGAGATTTCGCGGCGGCCCGCGACCAGCTGGAGGAGGCTTTGAGACTGGGATTTGACGCGGAATTGCTTTTGAACCTGTCGCGGGTTTTGCGACTGAACCATGAAGAAGATCAGGCTTATGCCGCTGTTAAGGCATTGCCTGATCTTTTTTCAGAAGAAGCGGTCCGGAAGGAATACGGTCAAATTCTGGCAGCCAACAATTATCTGATTGAAGCCCTGCAGGTCAAGCATTTGACCGGCGGCCAGGTGACTTTCGCGGTCCAGCCGGCAGACCAGCAAGAACAAGAGCAGATCTTGAAGTCATTCAGAAAAGCGCGGACGGTTACCGAGCGCCAGTACCAGCAGCTGCTGAAACTGGACCTGCCGACCTATACGGCTTTTGCCCGCAGCCTGCTGCTGGACCCGCTGGGCAATCACGCCTTAAGGCTGGCAGTGTGCGAAGATCTGATCAAGCTGGGCTGCCAGGAGCAGATCCAGCTGCTGGTTTTAGGCGAGCTGCGCAGCTTCGTTCCTGCCGAAACGCCTTTGCTGAAGCAGGACCCGGTTTACCGCGAATTTATTGCCTCGCTGGCCAGCCGCTACCAGAACCGGCCAAGCGAGCTGCCCTTGATTTTAGCTGAAGGCAACTTCGCTTTTGGCCAGCTTTATCCCTGCCAGAGCGACTACATCAGCAACCCCGATGCTTTTGCCAAGGCGCTGGTCAGTTTCTTGCGAAAAAAGCAGGGCTGGGACTATCAAAAACTGCTGGAAAAAATCTATCAAAAAAATGCTGATTAATCTTGCAGCAAATCACTTTACTTTTTGCCGGCATTTAGTATAATCATTTTTGGATATTTTCAAGAAGATGCGCTTTGCTACTAGCGTACTTTCTAGGAAAGTAGTACAATATTCAACAGAGAATCATCCGTTAGTTTTGTCTCAACGGACTTCTTGTAAAATTTCAGGAGGGTCATTTTAATGGCAGAAAAAGAACATTACGTTAGAACTAAGCCACACGTTAACATTGGTACTATTGGCCACGTTGACCACGGTAAGACTACTTTGACCGCAGCTATCACTACTGTGTTGGCTAAGAAGGGTTTGGCACAAGCTGAAGATTACTCACAAATCGACGCAGCTCCAGAAGAAAAGGAACGTGGTATCACTATCAACACTGCCCACGTTGAATACGAAACTGAAAAGCGCCACTACGCCCACATGGACGCCCCAGGCCACGCCGACTACATCAAGAACATGATCACTGGTGCCGCTCAAATGGACGGTGCTATCCTGGTTGTAGCCGCAACTGACGGTCCTATGCCACAAACTCGTGAACACATTTTGTTGGCTCGTCAGGTTGGTGTTAACTACATCGTAGTATTCTTGAACAAGTGCGACTTGGTTGACGACCCAGAATTGATCGACCTGGTTGAAATGGAAGTAAGAGACTTGCTTTCAGAATACGGTTACCCGGGTGACGATGTTCCTGTAGTTCGTGGTTCAGCTTTGAAGGCTCTTGAAGGCGACGAAGAAGCTCAAAAGAAGATCGAAGAACTGATGGACGTTGTTGACGAATACATCCCAACTCCAGAACGTGAAACTGACAAGCCATTCTTGATGCCAGTTGAAGACGTCTTCACTATCACTGGTCGTGGTACTGTTGCTTCAGGCCGTATCGACCGTGGTACTGTTAAGGTTGGCGACAGCGTTGAAATCGTTGGTTTGGTAGACAAGGTCTTGACTTCAGTTGTAACTGGTCTGGAAATGTTCCACAAGACTCTTGACTTGGGTGAAGCCGGCGACAACGTTGGTGTATTGCTTCGTGGTATCGACCGTGACCAAATCGTTCGTGGTCAAGTTTTGGCAGCTCCAGGCTCAATCAAGACTCACGAAACTTTCAAGGGTCAAGTCTACATCTTGAGCAAGGACGAAGGTGGCCGTCACACTCCATTCTTCTCAGACTACCGTCCACAATTCTACTTCCACACCACTGACATCACTGGTGAAATTGAATTGCCAGAAGGTACTGAAATGGTTATGCCTGGTGACAACACTGAATTCTCAGTTACTTTGATCAAGCCAGCCGCTATCGAAGTTGGTACTAAGTTCACTATCCGTGAAGGTGGTAGAACTGTTGGTGCCGGCCAAGTTACTGAAATTGACGACTAATTTTTAGTTTTTGAATTTTAGTTCTAACAGTCGAAAAAGGTGTTCTTCTCAGAAGAACGCCTTTTTTTATCCAAAAACCCCTATTTTGTAGTACTTTGATTGTTTTTTGACCGTCTTTAAGGTAAGATATTTAAGTATGCAAAGTAGCAAACTCAAAATAGACATTGGAGGTATTTGATTAATGTCTGCTAACTGGAAAACTACCGGTAAGACTACTGGTGAACTTTCTTTTGAAATTTCTCAAGATGAAATCAAGAAGAGCCTTGACAAGGCTTTTGACCGCGTAAAGAAGAGCTTGCGTGTACCTGGCTTCCGTAAGGGTCACGTTTCCCGCGTAATTTTCAACCAATACTACGGTGAAGAAGCTCTGTACGAAGACGCTTTGAACTTTGCTCTGCCAGAAGCTTACAGTGCTGCCGTTAAGGAAGCTGGCATCAAGGCCGTTGGTCAACCTCAAATCGTTCCTGTTTCAATGGACAAGAACAAGGCCTGGGAAATGAAGGCAATCGTAACGGTTGAACCAGAAGTAGAACTTGGCCAATACACTGAAATCGAAGTACCGAAGCAAAACACCCGCGTTTACCAAAAGGACATCGACGCTGAACTGACCAAGCGTCAAGAACAAAACGCCGAAATGGTTTTGAAGAACGGCAAGGCTGAAAACGGCGACACGGTAACGATCGACTACGTCGGCACTGTTGACGGCACTGCATTCGACGGCGGCTCAGCTCAAAACTACTCTCTGGAACTGGGTTCAAACACCTTCATCCCAGGCTTTGAAGACCAACTGGTTGGCCACGAAGCCGGCGAAGAAGTTGACGTTGTCGTAACCTTCCCAGAAGACTACGGCGCAAAGGACCTGGCTGGCAAGGAAGCTCACTTCGCAACCAAGATCCACGAAGTTAAGTCAAAGCAATTGCCAGAACTTGACGACGAATTTGCCAAGGATGTTGACGACTCAGTTGAAACCCTTGACGAATTGAAGGAAAAGATCAAGGCTGACTTGAAGGCTGAAAAGGAAGAAGCTGCCAAGGCTGCCATCCAAGAAGCTGCCATCAGCACTGCAGTCAAGAACGCAACTGTTGAAGAAATTCCAGACGTCATGATCCAAGAAGACGTTGACAACCAACTCAACCAATACTTGGGCGACATGCAACGTCAAGGGATCGACCCACAAACTTACTTCAAGCTGACCAACACGACTGAAGACCAGCTGCGCAAGCAACTGTCAGCCAACGCTGCTGAACGCGTTAAGACCAACCTTGTTTTGGAAGCAATCGTTGCCAAGGAAGGCTTCGAAGCAAGCAAGGAAGAAATCGACGCTGAAATCAAGGACCTGGCAGACAACTACAACATGAGCGAAAAGGCTGTTCGCAACGCTTTGAGCGACGAAATGCTGGCTCACGACATCAACGTCCGCAAGGCAATGAACCTGATCACCGACAGCGCAAAGCAAGTAGCCAAGGCTAAGCTTGAAGGCGCTAGCGACGACAGCGAAGACGAAGACAAGTAATCGCTAAGTCTATACATGAATTCCCCAGAAGTGGCACCGGCCGCTTTTGGGGTTTTCTTTTGCCAGGCAAAAATACAAGGCTAATTTCGCGCAAGTCGGCCGTATTTATGCTAATCTAGTCTTTAGCAAATAGAGGAGGGAATACATGGCTACTAAGTTTACAGATCCAGAAGAAGTAAAATGCTCATTCTGCGGCAAGTCTGCCAGCCAGGTAAAGAAAATGATCGCGGGCAATGGCGTTTACATCTGCAACGAAGATATTGAACTGGCCAAGCGGATCATTGATGATGAGCTGCGTCTGGATTCACTGAAGGAAGCGCGCGAGCTTCCTAAGCCAATGCAAATTAAAGAAGAACTGGACCAATACGTGATTGGCCAGGACCGGGCCAAGCGGGTCCTGTCAGTGGCTGTTTACAATCACTACAAGCGGATCAGTCAAATGGATGTTGATTCTTCAACTGAATTGCAGAAGTCGAATATCGCCTTGATCGGGCCGACCGGGTCCGGCAAGACCTACCTGGCCCAGACTTTGGCCAGAATTTTGAACGTGCCGTTTGCGATCGCGGACGCCACGACTTTGACTGAAGCGGGCTATGTCGGCGAAGACGTTGAAAACATCCTGCTCAAGCTGCTGCAGAACGCAGATTACGACCTGGAAAGAGCTCAACGGGGGATTATTTACATCGACGAAATCGACAAGATTTCCAAGAAGTCAGAGAACGTTTCAATCACCCGGGACGTGTCCGGTGAAGGGGTCCAGCAGGCTCTCTTGAAGATCCTGGAAGGGACGATTGCTTCCATTCCGCCGCAGGGCGGCCGCAAGCACCCGCAGCAGGAAATGATCCGCATGGACACCACCAACATTCTCTTTATCGTCGGCGGTGCCTTTGACGGGATTGAAGAAATCGTCAAGAACCGGCTGGGCAAGAAGACAATTGGCTTTGGCGCTGAACAGGAGTCCGGCAAGGTCGACGACGACAACTGGAACAGATTTTTGACCACGGGCGACCTGGTCAAGTTCGGCTTGATTCCTGAATTCATCGGCCGGATTCCGATCATCACGACCCTGGACCGGCTGGACAGCGATGACCTGGTGCGGATTCTGACCGAGCCGAAGAACGCCTTGATCAAGCAATACCAGAAGCTGCTGTCCTTGGACGGGGTGGACCTGGAATTTGAACCGGCTGCCGTCAAGCAGATCGCTGATTTGGCCATCGAACGGAAGATGGGGGCCAGAGGCCTGCGGACGATCATTGAAAATGCCATGATGGACATCATGTACCGCACGCCGAGCGAAAGCGACATCAGCAAGGTGATCATCACGCCGGAAACGATTACCGGTATGGGCCAGCCAAAGGTGATCCGCCGTGAACTGGAAGAGGTTGCCGATGATCATTAACCAATCAGAATTTGCCGTCAGCGCGGTCAAGGCCAGCCAGTACCCGCAGGACGGCCTGGACGAAATTGCCCTGGCCGGCCGGTCCAACGTGGGCAAGTCGAGCCTGATCAACACGATCCTGCAGCGGAAGAACCTGGCGCGGACCTCGTCTTCGCCGGGCAAGACGCAGACTTTGAACTTCTACCGGGTCAATGACGAATTTTACCTGGTGGACGTGCCTGGCTACGGCTATGCCAAGGTTTCCAAGAAGCAGCGCGAGGAGTTCGGGGAAATGATCCAGGACTATCTGGAAACCCGGGCTTATCTCAAGGGCTTGATCCTGCTGATCGACGGCCGGCATGAACCAACTGCCGACGACATCGCGATGTATGAATACGCGCAGTATCTTAACCTGCCGATCCTGGTGATCGCGACTAAGATGGACAAGATCAAGAAGAATGCCTTCAACAAGACCGAAGCGGCCTTTCGCCGGCATTTGAATCTGAACCAAGATAATGTTACTTTTATTCCTTTCTCATCCGTGACCAAACTCAATGTTGACCAGGTCAAGGACTGGATTGATGCCAGACTGGATGAAGAATAAGGCGCAAGCAAAAATGCTTCCGGAAGTTTTAACGCTTCCGGAAGCATTTTTTGTTGAAAATCAGCGGTGCTTTCTAGGCATCTTGGGCCGGTGGCTGAACAGTTCGGCGATCAGCTTAAAGGCCCCGTAGGCAATCAGCAGGATGCCGATTTCAATGATCGACTGCTGGTTGAAGTATTCGGGATTGATGATCACGATGATGCCCAGTGAAAAAGAAATGATGGCCTCGGCCGCGCTCACGATGATTCTGAAAATCCCCGTCTGCTTGCGCAGGATGATCCGCCGCACCCGCCCGTAGGCGTAAAAGAGCAGGAAGGCTCCCAGAAAGTAGTGGGCCAGGAAAATCAAGAGCTGATTGTTCGATAACAGGGCCACAGAGACCGCGAACAAGACCAGGTAGGTAATCAAAAAGAAGTGCTTCTGCTGGGGCTTAAAGGCCGAAATTGAGACCGAGAGGATATGCTTCACGCTGAAGATGATCCCGCCGATCGAAACCAGGATCCCGAAGGCCTTAAAGGCATAAGCCGGGGTGGTGAGGCTGATGATGCCGACCAGAACCAGCAGCCAGCCCGTCAGGCTGCCCCGGTTGAAGAGAGACGCGCCGATCTGCTGGCTCTTGATCAGCTGCCAGATTGAAGAAAAAAGGTTGCCCAGGACCAGTTTGGTTCTTCTGGAAGAGTTGGTCACTGACAGCAGGATGGCCCCGAAGCCCCCGAAGCCGTTCTTGGCCAGCTGGTTGATCTTGTTGGAGCCGCTGGCCGCCAGGGCGTCAAAGAGGTCCTGCGTCAGCGCCTCACGTTCCTCCAGGCTGGCCTGACCGATCCACTGGTTGATCAACTGGTTGTAGATTCTGGATTCAGAATTCGGCCGCTTGTGGGTCACGAAATGGTTCCCCTTGATCTGCCAGGAATAGGTGTCGTGCTGGGCAATGTTGCCGTTGGTTGAGTAGACGATGGAGGCGTCGACTTCTTTTGGCTCAAACAGCCGGCCGATGATCGAAAAGTCGGGCACGTAGCGGTGCAGGACCCGTTTTAAAAAGTCCTCGTTGCAGTCAACGCCGACTTCGCTGGCCAGGCCTGGGCTGTCAAAGGTGTAGACCGCCTTGATTCTGGCCCGGTATTCCTGGGGCAGCTTCAAGGCCGCGTATTCGGCCAGGTTGCCGCCTTTGGAGTGGCCGCCCAGAATGTATTCGGCCGAATCGCCGTTCAGGAGGTCTTTGAGGTAATGCGCCCCCATAATTTGAGCTTTGGTTTCCTTGAAAGAAATCTCGAAGTCTTCACGCCAGCCGACCAGCGTGTCGTCGGTTCCCCGGAAGGCCACGTAGTGGGTGCCGTCTTCCAGGACGATCTTTAAGGCACTGAATTGGCACTGGTCGGTCAAGGTCGTGTTGAAGTGCGACAAGCGGGCATCTTTGAAGCGGTCCGCTTCGCTCATGAGTCTGAAGAGCTCTTGATATTGGCTGGCATCCAGCCCGGTAAAAGAAGAAGCGAAATACTTCTGGGCAATTTCCTTGACCGTGACTTCCTTGTTGCCAGCGGGAATGTATTTGTCCAAGTTGAGGTATGAAAAAATGGCCAGTACCAGGGCGTCGATCTCATTGAAGGGAGATTTTTCCAGAGGAATGTCGCCCCGCCATTCCAAATAGGTCAACAAGTTGCTGTTGTTGTCCAAGTCGCTCACATCCTTAAAGAAAAAATTGCAAATGCTTACAGATTAATTTTAAGCCTAAATAAAACAAATGTGGACAGATTGGAAAGAAAATTAAGCGACTTTTAGAAATTATAAAAGCCGCCCTCGCGGCGGCTTATTTCGACTCTTTGCCGGCGGGATCGTCGCCGTCTTTGTCTTGGCCCTTTTTGCCAGAACCAGCGGCTTTTTTCGGGTCAGGGATGCTGGCGAATTTGTCGAACAGTTTGTCTAAGTCGTCTTGTCTTTTAAAAGTTAAACCCATTGTTTTTTCCTGCTTTCCGTCTGTTTAATGCTTTTGACTAAATTATAACGATAGTTTTGCACCGGCGTCAATTTTGAGCTATACTTACTAAAACAAAGTGATATTGATTTTCAGAAAAGAGGCAAAAAATGGTTGATGCAATTGCTGCCATCAAGCAGCGCCGCAGCATTCGTTACTTTGATCCAGACCGGCAGCCAAGCCAGGCGGATCTAGAAGAAGTCGTCAAGCTGGCCGGTCTGGCGCCTTCATGGGTTGATTCTCAGCCCTGGCGGGTCTACCTGGCCCTGGGGGACACGGTCAAAAAGATCCGGGCCCAGCACCTGGCTTTGGCTGAGGCCGGAAAGGCGCCTGAACCTGACTGGGAAACCTGGCACCGGGAGGACTGGGATCCATATCCGCGGGAAAACATGGCCCGGCACAACCAAGCCAGCGACAGCTACCTGAATACGCCGGAGCTGCAGGATTTGCGCCGAAACGTTCTGCAGAAAAATCTCTACTTTGCCCCGGCGATTGCTTATCTCACTTTGCCAAAGCATTCCAACCTGTGGTCAGTCTATGATCTCGGCGCTTTTGCCCAGACGCTGGCGCTCGCGGCTCAGGCCAAGGGGATCGACTCGATTCCGGCCTATGAGCTGGTCAAGTATCCGGCCGGCGTCAGAGAAATCATGGGCATCCCCGACGACCAGACTTTGGCCATGGGCATCGCCCTTGGCTATGCCAAAGACAACGAGGTCAACGGCTACCGGGCGCCGCGGCGGGAGCTGGCTGATTTTTTGACGGTTAAAAATTAACACAAAAAGAACAAAAAGAAGTTGACTTTTTGTAAGTGAATTAGTAAGATTAGGTTAAATCATTTTGAGAAAGGAGCTAAATCATGTTTGCAATGCAAGAACGTCAAGAAATGTGTGTTTGTTGTATGTCTGTCATGTCATACAATCGTTTTGCGTTGCCTAAAATGGATTTAGCTTAGACCAAGAGATTTGCCCAAAAATTTACCAGCTTAGTGGCAAACGAGACAGCTGTTTCCTAATAGGGAACAGCTGTCTTTTTGTTTGTCTGTAGGAGGAAAACATGCGAAAAATCAAGAAAATTGCCCTCGGCACGGTTGGCGTAAGCGCGGCACTGCTTTTGGCAGCCTGCGGGTCAAAGCAGAGCAGCAAGGGCCAGGAAAAGCAGGTCTTGAACCTGAGCGCGACGGCTACCTTGGATACGATCGACATCAGCAAGGCGACTGGCTATGGTCAGACCGGGAACGTTTTTGAAAGCTTCTACCGCCTGGGCAAAAACGGCCAGGCAACCGCGGGCCTGGCCAAGTCAGGTACGGTTTCCAAGGACGGCAAGACCTGGACTTTCAAGCTGCGGTCAAATGCCAAGTGGTCAAACGGCGAAAAGATTACCGCCCAGGACTTCGTCTACTCCTGGCGGCGGACGATCAATCCCAAGACGGCGTCGCCTTACGCCTACCTTTTTTCCGGGATCAAGAACGCCGATGAGATCATTGCCGGCAAAAAGTCGCCAAACAGCCTGGGGATCAAGGCTTTGAACAAGGAGACCGTTCAAGTCAAGCTGAACCGGCCGATCGCCTACTTCAAGGTCTTGATGGCCTACCCGCTCTTTGGGCCGCAAAACGAAGCCTTTATCAAGAAGACTGGCAAAAAGTACGCTACCAGCTCAAAATACATGCTCTACTCGGGTCCTTTCAAGATCACTGGCTGGAAGGGCACCAACGACAGCTGGTCCTTCGTCAAGAACAACCAGTACTGGGACAAGAAGGTCGTGAAGCTGAAGCGGATCAACTACCAGGTCGTCAAGACCACCAATACCGGCTACCAGCTCTACCAGCAGGGCAAGCTGGACTTGACGCCGCTGTCCAGCGAGCAGGTCAAGCACTTGAAGAACAACAAGGACTTTAAGACCTACCCATACTCATACGTGGCTTACCTGGCTTACAACTTCCAAGACAAGGATGCCACCGTCAAGAAGGCGCTGAACAACAAGAACATCCGCCTGGCCCTGTCTCTGTCGCTTGACCGCAAGGTCCTGACCAGCAAGGTCTTCGGTGACGGCTCAAGCGTGCCGACGGGGTTCGTGGCGTCTGGCTTGGCTTATGATCCGGCCAACAAGACCGACTTTGCCAAGGAGCAGAAGGTGGCCAACACGGTTGACTACAATGAAAAGCTGGCCAAAAAGTACTGGAAGGCCGGACTCAAGGAGCTGGGGATGAGTAAGCTGAACGTAACCCTGCTGGCTTCAAACGAAAGCACCAACGCCGATGCCCTGACCCAGTACCTGCAGTCGCAGTGGACCAAGGTTTTGTCCGGCATCAGCGTCAAGGTCAGCTCCATTCCAAGCAAGAATGCCTACACCAAGGCTTCCAGCGGCGACTTTGACATCTACGTTTCCGGCTGGGGCGGTGACTTCAGCGACCCGATGACCTTCATGCAGATTTTGCAGAAGGGGACTTCCTACAACTACGGCAAGTGGAACAATGCTGAATACAACAAGCTGATCAAGCAGGCTTTGACTACTGATGCCAACAACGTCAACAAGCGCTGGCAGGACCTGGTCAAGGCTGCCCAGGTGGCCAATGCCGACCAGGCAGTCAGTCCGATCTACCAGCAGACGACGGCTTACCTGCAAAGAAGCAAGGTCAAGGGCATCATTCACAACAATGCCGGTACCCAGTGGAGCTACAAGTACGCCTACATCAAGTAACAGGCAGCAAAAAAGCGAGATCCGGAGATCCCGCAGTTTTTGTTTAGTGCCGGCTGGCGCGGTGGCTGGCGCTGGCCTTGATCTTGTGGGGATGCCGCTTGAACTTGACCTGTCCGCCTTCAGGCAGGAAGCGGAAATGCCGCATTTTCGCGTTGAAGGGCCGGCCGGACAGGCGGATGGCGGTCCAGTCCTTCATCAGTTTGATCATCTGGTCAAGTTCTTTGACTCTTTTGCCTCGCCCCTCGTTTTCAGCAGCCTGGTGAATGTCGCCTTCCAGGCGGCTGATCAGGTTCTGGTGGTAGGCCAGCAGCTCGGGCGTCAGGGGAGCGCGGCGGTACTGGTTGAAGAGTTTTTGAATCAGTTCCATGGCCTCCAGGCTGTCGTGCGGCTGGATATAGCGTGAGTCATCAGTCATTTTCGTCACCTCTTTTCGCCAAAACAGGCTTTTGTTGCTGCTTCCAGTATAGCAAGACTTGCCCAAAAGCAGGCAGGAAGTTTTTCCTGTAATTTCTCTTAAAGATTACAGAAAATTGAAAATATGTAATAATCCAAAAATCCTCTAGCTAACTTTTAATTTTTTTGTCATAATAGAAAGAAAACGGCACAGACTTTTTGTTTTGACTAAAATCGTTATTGTGAATTGAGGAGAAAAAAGATGAAGGTATACCTGTTCAGTGTTGCGCCGGTTGAAGAACCTTTTGTAAAAGAATGGCAAGACCAGCACCCGGACGATGAGATTTCCTATACCCACAGTCCGTTGACGGCAAGCAATCTGGAACTGGCCAAGGGCTTTGAGGCAGTTTCGACCCAGCAAGCAGAAGCGCTGAAGGATGCTGAGCTTAAGGCCTTGGCGGCTGGCGGGGTCAAGCACCTGGCCCTGCGCAAGGTGGGCAGCGACAATGTCGACCTGGCTGCCGCCAGAAAATACGGCATCGTCGTTTCCAACGTGCCGGCTTACTCGCCGCGGGCTATCGCGGAAAACGGCCTGACCGGGGCGATGTATCTGCTGCGCAAGTGGGGCTATTACCACCGCAAGATGCGGCGCGGGGACTTTACCCGGCCGACCGAGCTGATGAGCGATGAAATTTTTAACCAGACGGTCGGCATTGTCGGCTTGGGCCGCATCGGTGCCGCGGCTGCGGAAATGTATCACGCCCTGGGCGCCAGAGTGATCGGCTATGATCCCTTCTACAACGCTTCTCTGGAACCCTTCCTGGATTTTGTGGATTTTGACACCCTGATCAAAGAAAGTGACATCATCCAGCTGCACATTCCCCTGACTCCGGAAAACAAGGGCATGTTCGGCACGAACGAGTTTGCCAAGATGAAGGACGACGCGATCCTGGTCAACCAGTCACGCGGCGAGCTGGTTGACACTGAAGCTTTGATCGTAGCCTTGAAGTACCACGAAATCGGCGGTGCTGCTTTGGATGTTCTGGAAGGGGAGGAAAAAATCTTCGGGCGCAAGTTTGAGGACGTGGGTTCCCTGCCGGATGAATACACCGAGCTGATCAACATGCCGAACGTGGTTATGTCGCCGCACTCGGCCTACTACACGAAGATGGCGGTAAAGAACATGTTCTTCCAGAGCATGACCGACACTCAGCGGACGGTTTCGGGCCAGCAAGCCTTTTTCAAAGTCAATTAAAACAGTCCCGGCAAGTTCAGCTTGCCGGGATTTTTTTCGCCCAAAATCAGGCAGGGGCAAGGGGGAGCATAACAGTGACTATCTTTTTCTAAAGATTGCCGGTAAATGCCGGCTGCCCATTACCGACTGGAAAAATTCTGTTAGACTAAAGATAAAAAGATTTAGCAAAGGACATGGAAATGGCAAATCAAGATCAAGCATATTTAGAGTTACTGAAGAAGATTATGACGGAAGGAAACGACAAGAACGACCGGACGGGCACTGGCACCAGAAGCCTGTTTGGGGCGCAGATGCGTTTTGACCTCAGCCAGGGCTTTCCGATTCTGACGACCAAGCGGGTGCCCTTTGGTTTGATCAAGAGCGAGCTGCTGTGGTTCCTGAGGGGCGATACCAACATTCGCTTTTTGCTGGAGCACAAGAACCACATCTGGGATGAGTGGGCATTTAAGAATTGGGTGACCAGCCCGGAATACCAAGGACCCGACATGACTGACTTCGGTCTGCGCAGCCAGAGCGATCCGGCCTTTAAAGCAGTTTACGATGAAGAAATGAGCAAGTTCTGCCAGCGGATTCTGGATGACGACGATTTTGCCCGCAAATACGGCAACCTGGGTGACGTTTACGGGGCCCAGTGGCGGCACTGGGGCAAGCGCGACGGCGGCTTCATCGACCAGATCGCGGGCGTCATCGAGCAGATCAAGACCAATCCGGATTCGCGCCGGCTGATCGTGACTGCCTGGAATCCTGAAGACGTGCCGATGAGCGCTCTGCCGCCGTGCCACGTGCTCTTCCAGTTCTATGTTGCCGGCGGCAAGCTCAGCCTGCAGCTCTACCAGCGCTCAGGCGACATGTTCCTGGGCGTGCCCTTCAACATTGCCAGCTACTCGCTGCTTTTGTCTTTGATTGCCCGGGAGACGGGCCTGGAAGTAGGCGAATTCGTGCACACGATCGGGGATGCCCATATTTACAAGAACCACTTTGACCAGGTCAAGGAACAGCTGAGCCGGCAGCCTTTTGACGCGCCAACCTTGTGGCTGAATCCGGAAAAGCGGCGCCTGGCTGACTTTGAAATGGCGGACATCAAACTGATCGGCTACCAGCACGGGTCAACGATCAAGGCGCCAGTGGCGGTTTAATTTACAGGAGGAAACATGCTTAGTTACGTTTGGGCTCAAGATGAGGCCGGCGGCATCGGCTTTCAAGGACATCTGCCTTGGCAGCTGCCGGCTGATTTGAAGCATTTTAAAGAGAAAACAATGGGCCGGCC
>NZ_BOCG01000522.1 GCF_016587775.1 Lactobacillus nasalidis
CGCTGGGTAGCTATGTGCGGACGGGATAAGCGCTGAAAGCATCTAAGTGCGAAGCCCCCCTCAAGATGAGATTTCCCATTTCTTCAAGAAAGTAAGACACCTCAGAGACGATGAGGTAGATAGGCCGGGAGTGGAAGAAGCGTGAGCTTTGGAGCGGACCGGTACTAATCAGTCGAGGACTTGACCAAAAGAGCGAAGCAATAAGGTTTTGACTTGGAAAGAGATATTCAGTTTTGAGCGTGCAAGCTCAAAGAAGAGTGCGGTGGCAATGGCAAGAAGGATACACCTGTTCCCATGCCGAACACAGCAGTTAAGCTTCTTAACGCCGAAAGTAGTTGGTGGGAAACTGCCTGCAAGGATAGGAAGCTGCCGCGCCAAGCAAGAGTCAGACGGAAGTCTGGCTCTTTTTTGTCTTTATTTTTTATTTTTTCCTGCGCTGGCTGCTGTTTTTGAGTAGAATAAGGCTGTAAGCGGTTAAACGCTTTAGCAGCAAAATTAGGAAATAGGAAACAAGGAAGAAATAGGTGAAACAGATGAAGCGCCGAACTTTTATAAATGGGAAAATTTTTACGGGGACCAGCGAAAATGACTTTGTCGACTCGCTTGTGGTTGAAGACGGCAAGATCGTCAGCGCCGGCGGGGACCCGGGCGAAATCGTCGACCTCAAGGGACAGACCGTTCTGCCAGGCTTGATCGACAACCACACCCACCCCAAGTACATTGCCGATGCTCTTCACGGGGCAGCCTGCACGCCGCCCCTGGTTAACAGCATCAGTGAGCTCCAGGAGGCCCTGCGGCAAACGCCTGAGTACGGGCAGGGGCCAAACGTCTGGATCGAAGGCTGGGGCTTTGACGAAAGCAAGCTGGCTGAGCACCGGAGCCCGACCAGAGATGACCTGGACCAGGTCTCAACGACCCAGCCGATCTTTTTGTACAGATCCGACTGTCACTCTTCCGTTGGCAACTCCCGGGCCCTGGAACTGGCCGGAATCGATGAGCACACGCCTGATCCGGCCGGCGGGAAAATCGAACGCGATGCCAGCGGCCGGCCGACCGGCTTCATGCGGGAGGTAGCGGCCAGCCAGCTGCTGATCCGGGCCAAGTCGGCCTTGAGCTATGAAAATGACGTGGCCAACCTGGTCAAGTCTTCAGACCACTACCTGGCCAATGGCCTGGTCGCCATCGGGGAAATGATGGGCCGCCTGCACCCGTATGCCAGCCTGTCTTTGTACCAAGATGCCTACAAAGCGGGCTTCAAGCCCAAGTCGGCCATCTACTACGTGGCTGATGAGCTTTCCGGTCCCCTGGAGATTGCCAAAGGCGACCGCCTGCGGGTCGCCGGGCTCAAGGTCTTCATGGACGGCAGCATTTCCGGGGAAACGGCTTTGATGAAGGAGCCTTTCCCATCCGGAAAAAAGGGCGTGTCGCTGACCAGTGCCGCCCGGCTGGAAGAAATCATTGCCTACGCCCGGGAAAACGGCCTGCAGGTAGCAGTCCACGCTATGGGGGACGCAGCCATTCAGCGGGTGATCGATGTCTGCCGGGACCTGGATCCCTGGCTGGCCGGCCAGCCGTCGGTCAGAATCGAGCACGCTTCGCTTCTCTCAGATCAGATGATCAAGGAGCTGAAGGCAGCCAAAATCGGCCTGGCCGTGTCGACGCAGCCGATCTTCTT
>NZ_BOCG01000523.1 GCF_016587775.1 Lactobacillus nasalidis
TGAAAGGAACACGCAGTGAACTGAAACATCTAAGTAGCTGCAGGAAGAGAAAGAAATTCGATTTCCCAAGTAGCGGCGAGCGAACAGGAAAGAGCCCAAACCGGCAGATTTATCTGCCGGGGTTGTAGGACTGGGTCATGGCACTTCAGAGGATAGCAGAAGCATTTGGGAAAATGCGCCAAAGAGGGTGAGAGCCCCGTAAGCGAAATCCAAAGAAGGCCTA
>NZ_BOCG01000524.1 GCF_016587775.1 Lactobacillus nasalidis
TTATTTGCTTGCGAATTGACTTCGCTTATTTGATTGGATCAAACTTTGTTTGACCCGCACACTGCGAAACTTTGTTCAGTTTTCAAAGTACCAACTTGCGTCAAGTGACGCAACGTTTTATATCTTACTCGCTTGTTGACTTCTTGTCAACAAGTTTTTGATATTTTCTTTTTCGTGCCTCCGACGAATTCCTTCTTCGCCGCGACAACAAATATTAGTATACTCGTTATTTCTGAAAGGTCAAATCAACCTTTTCATCCGGTTTATAGTAGGTACAGCCGGCAGAGTTGTAATAAGCATCATTCGATATACTTTTACTTTTGTTTTCGCTTTCGGGGAAAAATCTTTTTCCTTGGAAAGAATAGTTCGGATTATCACAGTTTTACCGGGAGAAAAAAGACAAAACTTTTTATTTTTTTGCTTTAAACAAGAAAAAAACACTAGAGTGAAGCACTCTAGTGTCAGTAAACTCTTCATTTTTACCAATATCCAATGCACTTGGTCCACAGCAAACCGCCGCCAAGCCAGATAACATTGAAGATCAGACCGATAATCGCGCTCAGCCGCCACCAGTCTTTATAACGTTCCTGGCGTCAAGGTCATCCCTTTAGTGCCAAGCCAGCGGAGCTACTGCTACTCCAGCTTGGGCATCCGCGAGAATTTCATTCCAAATGATGTCCAGAAGCAGTATCTGGAGATCTTGAAGGAGCACCAAGACCTTAATTAAACAAAAATAAAAAGCTGACTTGGTCAGCTTTTTTAACAGGAAAAGGGCCCCGCGTCTCAACACTAACGCGAAGCCCCTTATGCCAATAATATTCAATTTTATTTCAAGCTGCCGAGCAAGCCGTCATTCTTGATCGGCCCAGCCGCCGTGTACAAACAGAACACCCTTGCGCGGAAGGCTTTCCCGCTAAAATGCGGCCGCTGCCTTAGCCTTGAGCTTGCTGACAGCAAACTGACAAATACGCCCTTTCAGGAGGCTCATTCATCAACCATCTTTTCTGTCATTCGCATACGCCCTTTCCATAAGGTTCGTTACGATATTCGAAAGTACTTTCTCTACTTAGGATAATAGCACAAAAGTTAAGCGCTTGCAAGCTCTGGAGCTTAGCCGATTTTTTCCTGCAGGCTCATCATTTCTAGCAGGCTCTGGGCAGTCGCGCTCCCCTCGTTGCCGGCCTTCAAACCTGATCTTTGCAAGGCCTGGTCGATATTCTCCGTCGTCAGCATGCCGAAAGTCACCGGCACCTTGCCCGCCAGGTTCAATTCCATGACCGCGCTGGTTACGTTGCTGATAATCATCGCGTAGTGGTCGGTCTCGCCCTTGATCACCGCTCCCAAAGTCATGATCCCGTCGTATTTGCCGGAATCGACCAGCTTTTTGGCCGCGAAGCCAATTTCAAAAGCCCCCGGCACCCAGTAGGTGTCAATGTCTTCTTCCTTGATCCCGAACTTGACCAAAGTTTCTGCCGCCCCAGCTGCCAGGCTCTTGGTTACTAGCTCGTTAAAGCGGGACACCACGATCGCTACCTTGCCATGAACCTGCTTAAAATCGCCTTGAATTACTGCCATCTTTTTTCTCCTTCACTATAAATTGACTAACATGTGCTTGAAGCGGTCCCGCTTGGTTTCCAGGTATCTGCGGTCCTCATCCGTTGCCGGCATCTCCAGGGGCAGGCGGGCCACGATTTCAACCCCTGCCGCTTCCAATTGCTTGATCTTGTCGGGGTTGTTGGTCAAAAGTTTAACCTGCTTAATTCCCAAATCCTTGATCATTCTGGCGGCCACGTCATACTTGCGCTCATCTGGAGCAAAACCCAAAAGCAGGTTGGCGTCATAAGTGTCGTGTCCCTGATCCTGCAAGGCATAAGCCCGGAGCTTGTTGGTCAAGCCAATTCCCCGGCCTTCCTGGTTGAGGTAGAGAATGACCCCGGACCCCTTTTCTTCAATCTGCCGCATGGCCTGGTGGAGCTGGTGGCCGCAGTCGCAGCGCTTGGAGCCGAAGACGTCCCCGGTTAGGCACTTGGAGTGGATCCGCAGCAGAACCGGCTCATTTTTGGCAATCTCGCCTTTTTTAAGCACCAGATTGCCCTTGCCGTAGTCCTTGATTTCAAACTCACCGTAGTCAGTTGGCAGCTTTACGAATTCTGAGCGACTACTCGCGAAACTTTTGCAGTATTCCTGCAGGTCCGCGATCGTGAAGTAAGGCAGATTGTATTCCTTGGCGATTTCTTGTAATTCCGGCCGGCGGGCCATGTGCCCGTCTTCTTTCAAGACTTCGCAGATGTAGGCAACTTCTGCTTCACCAGCCAGTCTGGCCAGGGTGACTGAGGCTTCCGTGTGCCCGTTTCTTTCCAAAACGCCCCCGTCCTTGGCAACCAGCGGGAAGCAGTGGCCTGGCTTGAAGAAGTCTTCCGGCTTGGATTCCGGATCAGCCAGGGCCTTGATCGTCGTCGCCCGGTCGTAAGCTGAAATCCCCGTGGTCGTCGTCTTGTAGTCAACGCTGACGGTAAAGGCCGTCCCGAATGGGTCCGTGTTGTCCTGCCACATCTGCGGCAATTCCAGTCTTTCCGCGATCTTCCGGCCAATGCTGGTGCAGAGCAGGCCCCGGGCATGCTTGGTCATGAAGTTGACCTTTTCCGGAGTAACCTTGCTGCCCAGGCCGATCATGTCGCCTTCGGCTTCCCGGTCTTCATCGTCGGCCACGATCACCAGGCCGCCCTGCTTCATCCAGGCAATTGCATCTTGAATCTTTTTGACATCCATCTTTGTTTCCTCGTGCTTTCTACTTGTCCAATTCATTTTTTAAAAAAGCGGCCAGATTGGCTTCCACGTACTTGCCCAGCACGTCGGTTTCCAGGTTGACCTGGTCGCCGACTTTTAGGCTGGCCAAATTCGTTTCCTCCTGGGTGTGAGGGATCAAGCCAACCGAGAACCAGTCCTTGCCAGTATCCATCACCGTTAAGCTGGTCCCGTTGATGGCAACTGACCCTTGCGGGACGATCTGCTTTTTCAAGCGGGCCGGCAGGAAAAAGCGGAGCTCCAAGGCATTCTCGTTTTGCTTCAAGTCAACCACTTCTGTCGTTTCATCAACGTGCCCGGTCACGATATGCCCTTCAAAGCGGCCGCCCACTGGTACGCTGCGCTCCATGTTCACTTGGTCACCGGCCTGTAGCTTTTTGAAAATCGTCTTGTCAAAAGTCTGCGGCATCATGGTTACCGTGAAACTGTCTTTGGAAAAAGCCTCCACCGTCAGGCAGCAGCCGTTGACGGCGATCGAGTCGCCGATTTTTACCCCGGCCAGGTTTTCCGGGACCGTCTTGACC
>NZ_BOCG01000525.1 GCF_016587775.1 Lactobacillus nasalidis
AAAATCCAGCTGGCTGGCGGCGAGCAGCACGTCCAGATTGCCGGCAGCGAAATTGCCGCCGATCCGGTAGCCCTAGCCGCTGCCGGCTATGGTCCCTTGGCCATCAGCCGGTCCCGGATCAGGGGCGAAGTCGCGCTGCAGGAAGCTTCTGCTTATGAAGGCCATTTTGACCAGACGGCTTTTGACCAGGTGACCAGCCGCGGGCAGGCTGATGATCTGTATTTTACGGAGTCGGCCTTGGCTTTGGCGGGCCAGCTGGGCCAGGTGGACCTGCTGAACTGTGAGCTAAAAGGAAGCACTGACTTGCAGCAGGTTGATCAAGCCAGCTTTCAAAACTGCACTTTTGACCAGCTGACGCAGACTGGGGGGAGCAGCTTTTTGACCAACTGCCATTTGCGGGCTGGCGAAGTCAAGGGAGCGGGCAAGGCAACTTTCTGCCGGCCGCATTTTTCCTGCGATGAGGGCAAATGGCTCGATCTGGCGGATTCCGCCCAGGTCCGCCTGCAGGATGCCCTGCTGAACGTGGCCGGGAGCCAGTTGGCCCTGGCCGGCCAGGCGGGGATCCTGGGCAGCGTTTTGGAGAGCGACCAGGAAGTCCTGCCGGTAAAACAGGCAGGCCAGGGCAAGGTAAAATTGACGGGAATTAAATGTAAACTTGTCTAAAGGCCGCCTTTTGCTATAGAATTTAATTAAGATCTAAGCTTGAGGATTCTGTGGGGGGAAGAACGATGCAAGAACCAATGTACATCAAAATTCACAACCAGCTGCGCCGGGACATTGAAAATCATGTCTACAAGGTGGGAGACCGGATTCCGGCTGAACGGCAGCTGGCTGAGCAGTTCAAGGTGTCGCGGATGACCCTGCGCCAGGCCATCAAGACCCTGGAAGAAGAGGGGATTCTGGAAAGAAGGCTGGGCAGCGGGACTTACGTGGCCAGCCAGAAGGTCCAGGAAAAAATGTCGGGGATCATGTCCTTTACCGAGATTACCCGGGCCAACGGGCAGACCCCGTCCAGCAAGCTGGTGTCCTACAAGATCACCCAGCCGTCCCTGTCGGAAAAAGAGCGGCTGGAACTTGACGGCGGCGACAAGGTCCTGCGCATGGAGCGGATCCGTTATGCCGACCAGGTGCCGATCTGCTATGAAACGGTAACGGTGCCGGAAGACCTGATCGCGCCTTTTTCTAAAGAAGACGTCTCAAGCCACCTCTACCAGACCTTGGAAAAGCAGGGCGGCTACCAGATCGGGGATGCGACCGAGTACATCTCAGCCGCTGTAGCCAACGAGCAAGACGCCCGCATGCTCAACTGCCGCCGCGGAGAAGCCTTGATTACCCGCCGGCAGGTGACCAAGCTGGCTGACGGCCGGCCATTTGAATACACGCGGGCTTCATACGTGGGCGAGCGCTTTGAATTTACTTTCAGCAAATAAGCAGAATAACTAAACGACAAAGAGGCAGGTTGATTCCTGCCTCTTTTTTTCCTATTAAAAAAGAGCAAAAGATGGAACTTGCTTTTGGCGGCCGGGGGCGAATTTGCTAAAATGGACTTGATACTATTAGCTAATGATTAACGAGGCAATATGAAAAGCATACTATTCCGCCTGTATCTGGCAGTCATGAAGTTTCTGGCCCGCTGGCAAAAAGAAGACCCGCACACCTACGTGATTTTGAACGGGGCCGGCCGGTCGGGGTCAAACGGCTACCTTTTTTATAAGTACCTGCGCCGCGAGCACCCGGAAGTGACGGCCTATTTAATTGAACCCTGGCCGTCTTCCCACCTGCCTTGGTCGGACTGGCAAAAAATCGGCCGGGCCAAGTACGTCTTGACTACCCACCAGCCCTTCAAGGTCCGCAAGAGCCAGGTCAACCTGGCCCTCTGGCACGGGATTCCTCTGAAGCGGATGGGGACCATGGCCAACAATACCCAGCGCCGGGACAACCAGCGAAACGAAAAGCTCTGGCACAAGACGGCCGACCTGGTGACTTCCAGTTCTGAGCTCTATGAAAGCCTGATGAGCGCCTGCATGGGGATTGAAGGCCCCCGCTACGTCAAGCTGGGCTTCCCCAGAATCGATTCCCTGCTCAAGCCAGCTTATAAGAAAGACCAGCTCTTGAGCGACTTTTTCGCCTGCCAGGACCCAGAAGCCAAGGTCGGCATCTACGTGCCGACCTTCCGCTATGAATTAGAGGACCCGGAAGTGATGGAGCGGATCAAGGCCGGGAACTTTTTTGCCTTCAGCGACTTTGACCTGGCGGCTTTGGACCAGGAGCTGGCTGAAAGGAAACAGTACCTCTTGGTCAAGCTCCACCCTTGGGAAATGAAGCTCTTCAGCGACTTTCACCTAAAGGCCAAGCACGTGGCTTTTTTGAACAATTCTGATCTTTTGGAGAAAGATTTGGATCTCTATGAACTCCTGGGGGCAACCGACTTCCTCATGACCGACTTCTCCTCGATCTACTTTGACTACCTGCACCTGGACAAGCCGCTCTTTTTCATCACCAACTACCTGGACCAGTACGAAAAGACCCGTGGCTTTTTGCTGGGGCCTTATGAAAAAATCGTGCCCGGCCCCTGCGTGGCCAGCCAGGCCGACCTGGTCAAGCAGCTGGGAGAGAGCGACAAGTATGCCCAAGAGCGGAAAAAGTGGCTGGCGCTCAGCGACTATGTCGACCAGGGCCAGGCCTGCCGGACGATATTTGATTATTTAAGCGGGGTCTGATTTTTTGAAAAAAACATTTTTAAACATCTTTTACAATGCGATCTACCAGGTCTTCCTGGTTCTGGTGCCCTTGATCACGGTTCCCTACCTGTCAAGAGTCCTGGGCCCGACGACCTATGGGATCTATTCCAGCGTCAACAATACGGTTCAGTTTCTGATGATCTTCTGCGTCTTGTCCTTGTCCAACATCGGGGTCAGGACCATCTCCCGGGCCCGGGCCAAGGGCGGAAGGGGCGAACTGACCCAGGCCTTCTGGGGTCTGTGGTACTTCCAGTTCATCGGCGGCCTGGTGACTATTGCCTTGACCGTCTTGACCTGCCTGATTCTCAAGGTCCGCTACTGGAACTACTTTTTGCTGATGCTGCCCTACCTGATTTCGGCCCAGTTCGACATCTCCTGGTTCTTCCAGGGGCTGGCGGACTTTGGCAAAGTGGTGCTGAGAAACACCATCGTCAAGATCATCAGCGTGGTCTTTATCCTGCTCTTGATCAAAAGTCCCGGCGACTTGTGGAAGTACTTCCTGATCATGTCCGTGTCGACCATGCTGGGTTCTTTTGTCTTCTGGTTCAGCATCGGCAAGTACGTTGGCCGGCCGGTCAAGCACTTTTACCAGTTTGCTGAAACCCGCCGGGCCATCATGACCCTGATGATCCCCCAGATCGCGACCCAGATCTACACGTCTTTGGACAAGCCTCTTTTAGGCCTTTTCCAAAACACGGCCCAGGTGTCCTACTATGACAATTCGCAAAAAATTTCCAACATGATCCTGGGCGTGATCACCAGTATTTCCCTGGTAATAATGCCGCAGATGGCGATCCAGGGCAAAGAGACCCAGAAGAAGGTCCTGAAGAAGTCCCTGGAAGCCACGACCATGCTGGGAACCATGTTTGCCGTGGTGGTCATGGCCAATACCAAGGAATTCGTGCCCTTTTTCTTCGGGAAAAAGTACATTCCGATGACTCCCTTGATGTTCTTCTTTACCTTGACCATCATCTTGATTCCCATGGGCGGGGTTTTCGCCAACCAGTTTGCCCTGGCCAACAAGCGGGACAAGGATTATGCCATCCCGGTCACGATCGGGGCAGCCTTGGAACTGATTTTCAGCTACTTTTTGGACCGGCCTTTCGGGGCGGCGGGCGCCATGGTGGCGATCCTTTTGACCGAAGCAGTGGTTCTCTTTTTGCGCTGCTGGATCGTCCGCGACGGCTACGACTTCAAGGAAACCTTCAGCGACGTGCCCAAGTGCTTTTTGGCGATGGGGATCAGCCTGGCGGCAGGGATGCTGTGGCCTTGGCAGATTCCCAGCGCCTTTGTCAACATGACAGTCAAGTCCCTGGCCATCATGGCCGTCTACCTGGTCATCCTTTGGCTTTTGAAGTTTGACCTGAATGAGGACCTGCTTGCCATGATCAAAAAGCGGCTCAAGAAATAGCCCATTAATAAGGAAGAAAAAAGAAAATTAGCAAAGAAAGCGTGGAAGCATGGTAAAAATCAACATTTTGGGCGTCGGCTTCGACAAGTACAGCCTGGCTGAGTTTGAAGCCCGCTTTTTGGACCGCTTGCGGAAAAAAGAATCGACCCTGGTGGTCACGGCCAACCCGGAAATCGTCATGGCTGCCAAAGAAGACCCGGATTACCGGGAGATCATCAACAATGTGGCTGACTACGTGACGGCCGACGGGATCGGCATCATCAAAGCGGCCAAGATGCTGGGCATGAAGCTGCCGGAGCGGGTGACCGGCTACGACCTCTTTTGCTGGTACCTAAAAGTCGCCAATGAAGACCACTTGCGGGTCTACCTGATCGGGGCCAAGCCAGCCGTGATCGCCGCCGTTAAGGAAAAAATCGCCAAGGACTACCCAGGCATTGACTTGGTTGGCGCTGAAGACGGCTACTCTAAAGACGCCTTGCCGGAAATTGCCAGCCGGATCGCCCAGGCTAAACCGGACCTGGTCTTCGCGGCCTTGGGCTTCCCCAAGCAGGAGAAGCTCCTGGCCATCTTGCGCAAGCAGAACATGCCGGCCAGCATGATGGGGGTTGGCGGCAGCTTTGACGTCTTCGCCGGGGCTGTCAAGCGGGCGCCGAAAGCCTTCCAGGATGCCCACCTGGAATGGTTCTACCGGCTGTTGAAGGAACCAAGCCGGCTGGGGCGGATGATGGTTTTGCCGAAATTCGTCCTGGAAGTCAAAAAGAGCAAGGGGCAGGACAAGCAATCATGAAAGTACTGCACATCAACGCCGGCCTGGAAAGCGGGGGCGGGCTGACCCACATCGTGAACCTGCTCTCCCAGGCTAAAAAGGAGGGCCAGGACTTTGACCTTTTGACCTTTGCCGAAGGACCGGTTGCCCAGGCCGCCCGGGAAAAAGGAATCAAGACTCTTGTTTTGGGCACCTCCAGCCGCTATGACCTGACTTTGCTCAAGCGGCTGAAGCAGACGATCAAGGCTGGGCATTACGACCTGGTCCACAGCCACGGGGCCCGGGCCAATCTTTTTGTCAGCTTGATCAAGTCGTCCTTGCCTTGTCCCTGGTTTATCACCGTTCACTCGGATCCCGCGATCGACTTTGAAGGGCGGGGTGTTGCCGGGAAGATTTTTACCAAGCTGAACCTTAGGGCCATCAAGCAGGCCGATGGGCTTTTCGCCATCACTCCCCGCTTTGAAAAAATCCTGCTGGCTTACGGAGTCGATAAAGAAAAGATCCACGTCATCTACAACGGGATCAACTTCCAAGACAACAAGACTTTGCCAGCCAAGGAAGACCATGCCGGCTTCAATATCATCAATGTCGGCCGCCTGGAAAAGGTCAAGGGGCAAGACCTTCTGCTCAAGGCTTTTAAAGCGGCTGATTTGCCAAAAGCCCACCTCTACATTGCCGGCAGCGGCAGCCAGGAAGAGAA
>NZ_BOCG01000526.1 GCF_016587775.1 Lactobacillus nasalidis
AGCATCTTGGCGGCAATGATCGCGCATTGGCCAACTGCCCCGTCGCCCATGACGACGACTGTGTCGCCTTCCTTGACGCCGGCGACTCTGGCAGCGTGGTAGCCGGTGGCCATGACGTCAGCCAAAGTCAGGAAGGACTTGAGCATCCCTTCGCTGTAGTCTTCCGGCTTGCCCGGAATCTTCACCAGGGCCCATTGCCCGTGCTGGAAGCGGATGTATTCAGCCTGGTTTTCCCCGCTGAAGTTGTCCGTGTGCCCCTGGCAGGCCCCGTCAAAGCCGGCCCGGCAGGCTGGGCACTGGCCGCAGCCGTGGGTAAACGGCGCGATCACGAAGTCGCCCGGCTTGACCGTGGTGATGGCTGAGCCGGTTTCCACCACGATCCCGATGGCCTCGTGGCCCGAGTTGGCGGAGTCAGCGCCGACGTGGTCGACGTCGCGGTAGTTCCACAAGTCCGACCCGCAAACGCAGGCCCGGATTACTCTGATGATGACGTCATCGTCTTTTTCCAGCTTCGGCTTAGGCGCGTCAACCAGGGCCATTTTCCCTTTTTCCGCAAATACTGCTGTTCTCATGAAGACATTGTCCTTTCTTTAAAAAATCCCTTAATCAGCCGTCTCGATTTCAACTTGGTCAAAGTCGATCTCCGGGTCGTCCAAGATGATGTCGTCCGCATGGCCGACCTTGATCTTCCCGCTGACCGGGTTCTTGATGCTCATGATGTCGCCGGTGATTTCGGCATCGATGTCCCGGCAGTATTCAAAGGCCAGGTCAGTCCGCCGGGTCCGGCAATTGCGCATCGTGAGCCCGTCGATGTAGCACAGGCCCTGGTCGCTTTCGATCGTGCAGTTGACCAGGGTGATGTTCTTGGTGTTCCAGGCCAGGTACTCCCCGCTGATCCGGGAATCGTAGATGGTCACGTTCTCGCAGTTCCAGAAGGCGTCCTTGGCCACCAGGCGGGAGTTGTGCACTTCCACGTTCTTGGCCCCGTCAAAGCAGTAATTGCCTACCAGGTCCAGGTGGTCAACGTAGACGTTCTCACTGTTCATGCCGAAGTAGTCCCCGTTGACCGTCACGTTGCTGATGCGGATGTCCTTGCAGGTCCACATGGTTTCCTCGGCATTGGAGAAGTGGACCCGGTCCAGGGTCACGCCTTGACATCGGCGCAGCTGCTTGGGTGCCTGGATGGTGCTGTCGGTGATCGTGATGTCGTCGGTGTACCAGATGCCTGACCGGGCCATCGTTTCAAAAATCGTGTCCTTTACTTTGACATGCTTGTCGTACCAAAGCGGGTACTTCCAGGTAAACAGCACCCCGTCCAGGTCCAGGTTGCGCCCTTCCTTCAAAGGCGACTCGCCCGTGCCGAAAGTCACGTCCTTGATTGCCGCGTCCCGCAGGCCAAACAGGGGGCGCTCGCCGTCATAGTAACCATTGCTGATTTCTTTCATTTCCGGAAATCTCCTCTCAATTCATTTTCTTCACAAACGTTTTTAATCTAGTATAATTCCTTTTGCCCTTTATAACTAATCGATAAAAGTTATACATCGATATTCTTTTTTGGAATAGTATTGCAGCCACGGGCAAATATCCTACATTTTAATCATAACCGGCGGGCGGCCAATGGAAAAATGCTTTTTAAATATGGTAGTATGTCCTCGAAGAATAGCATTCCGGTTCAAAAAACTTGCTTTTTTCTTCCGGCTTGCACTAAGCTGAACAAGAGACAGGAGGCAAAAATATGAAGACAACGATTTTTCTTTTTCACCCGGATCTGACCTCTTCCCAGGTCAACCGGACCCTGGCAGCGGCTGCCAGCGAGGCGGGCTTTGAAGTCCGCGACCTCTACCGGCTCTACCCTGACGGGGAGATCGACGTCCCAGCCGAGCAGGCCGCCATGGAAGAAAGCGACCGGATCGTTCTGCAGTTCCCGATGTACTGGTACAGCTGCCCGCCCCTTTTGAAGAAATGGGAGGACCTGGTTTTGGAATACGGCTGGGCCTACGGGTCAACCGGGACCAAGCTGCACGGCAAGGAGCTCTTGATCGCCGTTTCCCCTGGCGCTCCGGCTGACAACTACCAACACAGCGGTTCCGTCAACTACACGGTAAACGAGCTGCTCCGGCCTTTCCAGGCAACCAGCAACTTGATCGGCACCAAGTACCTGACGCCTTTCGTGACGGCCGGGGCTTCCGCAATTTCTGACAGCGACCTGGCTGACCAGGCGCAAAAATATGTGGACTATTTAAAAAAAGACAACATTCCGCTTTTAGCAGCACACGAATAGGAGAAAAAATGAACTACGATTTTGACACGATGATTGACCGCAAGGCCAGCAACTCCATCAAGTGGGAGGTCAAAGACGGCGAACTGCCGATGACGATCGCGGACATGGACTTCAAGACCGCCCCAGAGATCTTGGAAGCCATGCGCCGGAAGGTGGACAGCGGGGTCTTTGGCTACGAGTACCCGACCAAAGAATACTTCAAGGCCGTCCAGTCCTGGTATGAAAAAGAGCACGCCTCCAGTGCCCCGACCAGCTGGATGACCTTCACGACCGGGGTGATCCCGGCGATCACGGCCAGCGTCAACCACTTCAGCCAGACCGGCGACAAGGTCTTGATGCTGGAGCCGATCTACAACACCTTCTACAACTCCATTGTCAACAGCGGCCGGCAGATTCTGGCCAGCCAGATGGTTTATGACCCAGACAAGCTTCGCTATGCCGTCGACTGGGCCGACCTGGAGGAAAAGCTGGCCGATCCGTTGACGACCATGATGATCCTCTGCAACCCCCACAACCCGACCGGCCATGTCTGGAGCAAGGATGAGCTGGAAAAGATCCTGCTTTTGGCCCAAAAGCACGGCGTCATCGTCATCAGCGACGAGATCCACGGGGACCTGGTCTTGGAAGGCGAAGACTACACGCCGGTTTTCGCCTTGGATGAAAAGCTGATCAAGAACGCCATCACCCTGGTTTCGCCAAGCAAGACCTTCAACTTAGCCGGCCTGCACGCCGCTACGGGGATCGTGGCCGACCCGGTCCTGCGCGAGCGCTTCGTCCGCGCCGTCAACAAATACGAAGTTGCTGAGCCCAACCTGCTGGCCATCCCGGCATCGATTGCCGCCTACACGGAAGGCAATGCCTGGGTCCACCAGCTCAAGGACTATGTTCTGGGCAACCGGAACTACCTGGCTGACTTTTTGAAGAAAAATCTGCCGCAGATCAAGCTGGCTTCCGAGAATTCAACCTACCTGGTCTGGGTCGACGTCAGCGCCGTCACTGACGACAGCGCCGACTTTGCCCGCCAGCTGCGGGAAAAGACCGGCCTAATCGTCAACCCGGGCACCGTCTACGGAGGCAATGGCAACAAGTTCATCAGAATCAGCCTGGCCTGCCCGCTCTCCCAGGTCAAGGACGCGGCCAGCCGCCTGCAGAAGTTCTTTACTGAATAAGAAAAAAGAAAAGCGCTCCGTTGAGCGCTTTTTTCATGCAGTTTAAAAGAATCTTTGCTTTTTTGTTAAAGTAGGTCAAAAGAAAGGAGCTTTCGCCATGAAAATCGAATACCTGCAGCAGTTCATCACCCTGGCTGAGATAAAAAACTACCAAAAAGCCGCCGACGCCCTCTTCATCTCCCAGTCCACCCTGACCAAGCACGTCCAAAGTCTGGAAAAGGACCTGGGCTGTCAGCTGGTCCGGCGCAAGGGGCGGAACTTTGAATTAACCGACAGCGGCCTGCTGGTCGTCCGCTATGGCCGCGGGATTCTGGACGCCAACCAGTGGCTCTTGACGGCCCTCAAGGAAAACCAGGCCAATGAGAAAATCGAGATCAACATTGGCTCAACCGCGGTCATGATCGAATACGGCCTCCTGCAGCTGGTCAAAAAGGCCATGGCCGCCATGCCGCGCCTGCGCTGCAACGTTCAAGAACTGACCGCCCAGGAAATCAACTCCCGCTTTGACCAGGACAAGATCGACCTGGTCTTCGTCAGAGAAAGCAGTCCCGCCCCCACGGGTCCTGCCAGCTGCAACATCTTGAAGGAGAATCTGGTGGCCATGTGCCCAGCCAGTTCCCCATTTGCCGGGCAAGACCAGCTCAGTCTGGCCGACCTGGAGGATGAGCCCATCTTGTCCACGGTCTTGACCAGCCCGGAATACCGCCTGCTCAGCCAATGGTTTGCCGACTACTATGACAGCCATGACCAAGCCGGCCTAAAAAAATACCCCAACGTGGTTTTCACCGCCAACCGGATCGAAAACCTGGTCTCCATGGTGCAGGCCGGCGCCGGAACCGCCATCCTGCCCAAGCGGCAGGCGGAATACTACCAAACCAAGGATACGGCCATCATTCCTCTGAAAGAAGACCTGCCCCTCTACCTCAACCTCCTGGTCAACCCGCATCTTTTGGACGACCAGCAGCGCCCGCCCAAGCACATCCGCCGCTTTATCGACATTGTCTTGGGGAACTGATTCCTTTTTGGAATCAAACGGCGGACAAAGCGAATTGATAAAAGCGCTTTCTCCTCCTAAAATTCTAAGTAAGAAATCTGAAGGAGGAAACAACATGACAGATGCAAGCGAAAAATTAGTTTTTGACCCCGAAAAGCGTGAATTCAAGAAGACCGAGGACGGCTTTGAATACTGCAGCTGGGAAGGCCTGGACTATGTGGCCAAGCCGGCTGATCCGATTCAGAAAGTGAATGTATTCGCTCCCGCCGCCTACGCCAAAGGCCAAAAGTGCGGCAGCTACAGCAGAGAAACTGCCCCGATCTTCATGCCCAACACGGTTGGCGGCTACATGCCAGGCCCCTGCGACTATCCGGGCAACAAGAACTTCCCGACCAACTCCAAGACTATTGTGGCCGCGTTAAAGCGCGGCTATGTCGTGGTTTCCGCCGGCCTGCGCGGGCGGACTCTGGAAAGCGGCAAGGCGCCAGCCTTCATCGTTGACATGAAGGCAGCGGTCCGCTGGGTCAAGTACAACTCCGGCCGCCTGCCGGGCAATGCCCAGAGAATCATCACCAACGGCACCAGTGCCGGCGGGGCCACCAGTGCTTTGACTGGCGCCAGCGGCAACAGCAGCTTTTTTGAAAAATATCTGGAAGAGATCGGGGCGGCTCCGGGGACTGACGACATCTTTGCC
>NZ_BOCG01000527.1 GCF_016587775.1 Lactobacillus nasalidis
CCAAACCGCGGCTACTTCTTTAAGTGTCTGTTGAGCACATTGAACAGTGGGCATCTGACCATAAAGCATAAGCTCATTGGCATTTCTTTTATTCTTGAAGATCCTGTCCAAGCCCTCATAATAAATCGATCCTTTTCTCTTGAAAAGGGCTTGTCTGAGCTGATACAAAGCGGCGTTATAAATCTTATGAGCAATTTCTGCCGTACGGTCAAGCTCTGGAGTAGCCTTGATGTAATACTCACTGGCCAATTGGTCAATGAGTTCATTATTTCTCGGAATTGTCTTTTGTTTTTTCTTTCTTTTCGCTTGGACCATTTTCGTTTTACCTCCTTTCCTAATAATTCATCCACTGGCCTTAGTGTTACTTGTTCGAAAAGTAATATAGATCACTGACTGTCTTTGGATTATTTCTATGATTTTAAGTTCTTCTACATTCTCGTACCTCTGAGAATTATTATATCACGCC
>NZ_BOCG01000528.1 GCF_016587775.1 Lactobacillus nasalidis
CCGCCCGGCGGCAGCAGCCATCTGCATCAATGATGAGAAGAAGATGCTGCTGGTGACCCAGTGGCGGGAAGCTATCAAGCAGCTGACTCTCGAAATTCCAGCTGGAATGATTGATGCCACCGACGTGAGTCCCTTGGATGCGATGAAGCGGGAGTTAAACGAAGAAGGCGGCTTGCGTGCCGAATATTGGGAAAAAGTCGCCGAATTCTACACTTCACCAGGATTTTGCAATGAAAAGCTGCACCTTTTCTACTGTGACACGCTCAGCCCAGTGGCCAGCAAGCTGGCTTTGGACGAAGACGAATTTTTAACGGCAGAATGGTACAGCCTTGAAGAGTTAAAGAACCTGTTAACAGAGGGCAAAATAGTTGATGCTAAGACCATTTATGCTATTTCCGTATGGGAAAACATGCTGCTGACCGGTTCAGAAGGTTAGACTATGACAGAAAAACGTTCCGATTACCGCCGCCAGGCACTAAAAGCAGATAAGTCGAATAAACAGGAAGCAGCTGATTCAGCTGCTTTTCCTGCTTTTAAGCAGGAGCAGGAGAGACAGACAAACGACAAGACAGAAAGAATGAAAAAAAGGCTGAACTTTGCTATTCTTGTTGTGTGTCTCTTGATCGCGCTGGTTTGGCTGATCTTATTGAAATTTTAACTGAATTGAGGATTATCGATGAAAATTGCTATCGTTGTTCCAATGGCTGAAGAAGCCGAATTTTATCATCATTATTTTTCCTCAGGTAAAAAGGAAATGTTCGGTTCGACGGAATTCGAACATTTTTCCGTTGCCGGCAACGATCTTTACCTGGGCTTGACGGGGATCGGCAAGGTCCAAGCCGCCATGAACCTGACCAGTCTTCTGGCCAAAGAAAAAATCGACCTGGTCATCATGACCGGGTCAGCCGGATCGCTGCAAAAAGAAGTGCAGCGGATGGACCTGGTTTTGCCTAGCGAGTTTGCCTACCACGACGCCCACAACACTTCAGCGGGCAATTACGTCGAAGGGCAGATCCCGCAGGAGCCGGCCCGCTTCAAGCTGGATTCAAAGGAAAGAGACAAGTTCAAGGAATTCCTGACCCAGCGCGGGGTTAGCTATAAGGAAGGCCTGGTTGTGACCGGCGATTCCTTTATTTCTTCGCAGGCGCAAAAAGACGAGATCCTGCGCAACTTCCCGTCTGCCCTTTGCGTGGAAATGGAAGGCGCGGCTTTCGCGCAGGTGGCCTACCACTTCAACGTGCCGCTGATTGCCTTGAGAGCAATTTCCGACAACGGTGACGAGGATGCGGACAATGACTTTGCTGCTTTTGTCAGAAAAGTCGGTGCCCAGGCCGCAGAACTGATTGTTGAGTATCTGAAGGAGAACGATTTTTAAATGAAGCAAGTCTATCTTGACAATGCTGCCACCACGCCAATGTCGCCGGCCGTCGTCGACGTCATCG
>NZ_BOCG01000529.1 GCF_016587775.1 Lactobacillus nasalidis
CGGGACTGGCGGCTGGCAATTGGCGGCTCTCAGAATGTGCAGCAAGGTGGCCAGAAAGCCTTTGATCGCCGACGGCGGGATCCGCCACAACGGCGACATCGCCAAGTCCGTCCGCTTCGGGGCCAGCATGGTCATGATCGGGTCAATGCTGGCCGGGCATGAAGAATCCCCGGGCAACGTGATCAAGATCGACGGCAAGACCTACAAGCAGTACTGGGGTTCAGCCAGTGAAGTGCAAAAGGGCGCCTATCGCAACGTTGAAGGCAAGCAGATGCTGGTCCCTTACCGGGGCAGCATCGCCGACACCTTGGAAGAAATGAAGGAAGACCTGCAGTCTTCCATCTCCTACGCCGGCGGCCGGGACCTGGAATCAATCAAGCGGGTCGACTACGTCATC
>NZ_BOCG01000530.1 GCF_016587775.1 Lactobacillus nasalidis
CATGTGGTCGGCCGGGACGTACTTGCGGATAGCCCGCAGAGTTCTCTTTGGATCCTTAGTGATGAAGATGAACTTGCCATCTTTCTTGGTCCGAATTTCAAAGCGGGGAATGTACTTCCCTTTGAAATGGACACCGGCCACCACATAAGTCACCTGATCCCAAGGAATCTGAATGTAGTCTTCAACATTCTTCTCATTATAGAATTCAAAAGCTTCATCGCCGATCATGACTTTGCCATAGGTAGACATGGCCCGGAACCAAGTTCCTTGTACAGCCAGATCAACGGTTTTATTCATTGATTGAGCCATTTGTTAATCTTACATCAAGCCCCATACG
>NZ_BOCG01000531.1 GCF_016587775.1 Lactobacillus nasalidis
CAGCCAGCCGGCTTGCGCCTGGCCCGGCAGACCGATGTTGAAGAAGCCGGCGGCTGAGGAAATCTGGAAGCCGATGGCGATGAAGATCAGCGGGGTGGCATTCCGGATGGTTTCCCCGATCCCGTTCATGGATCCCAGGGCACTTTCAAACATTGAGCTGTAAGCCTGCAATGGGTCATAGCTCCAGACCAGCATGATGATGGCCCCGACTAAAAAGCCGGCAATAACAGAAACGATTGGCACTAAAAGCCGCTTGGCTTTAGGGCTCACCTTAATCATTAGCGGCAGCCTCCTTCTTGGTATTCTTCCCAGTCATGAGCAGACCGAGTTCAGTTTCGCTGGTCTGATCAGGCTTGACTTCCCCTGATTCTGCCCCGTCGTGCAGGACGACGATGCGGTCAGACAGCTGCAAAATTTCGTCAAGTTCGTATGAGACCAGCAGGATGGCCTTGCCGGCGTCTCTTTGCTTCAGCAGTTGGGTGTGAATGTATTCGATGGCCCCGACGTCCAGACCACGGGTAGGCTGGAAGGCGATGATCAAGTCGGCGTTCCGGTCAAGTTCCCGGGCGATGATGGCCTTTTGCTGGTTACCACCGGACAGGTCGCTGGCCGGCAATTGTTCGCTGGTCGTGCGGACGTCGAACTTCTTGATCAGTTCCCGGGCGTGTTCCCGGATGGCCTTTTCGTTCATGATCCCGTGCTTGGAGTAAGGTTCCTTGTAGTAGGTCTGGATGGCCATGTTTTCAGACAAAGGCAATTGCAGAATCAAGCCGTACTTTTGCCGGTCGGCAGGGATGTGGCCGACGCCGGCTTCGGTGATTTGGCGGACTGGCTTGTTGGTCAGGTCCTGGCCGTTGATCAGCACCTGGCCGCCTTCAACGTGGCGCAGGCCAGTGATGGCTTCGACCAGTTCGTCTTGGCCGTTGCCGTCGATCCCGGCCAGACCAAGGATTTCCCCGCCGCGGATGTTGAAGGAGAGACCCTTGACTGCTTCGGTCCCCCGGTCTTCATTGACGTGCAGGTCCTTGACTTCCAGGATATTTTTCCCGAGTTTGAGTTCGGATTTGTCCAGCTTAAAGTTAACATGGTGGCCAACCATCATTTCGGCCAATTGTTCGTCATCCGCGTCAGCGACGTTGACGGTTTGGATGGACTTACCAGCCCGGATGACAGTGACCCGGTCGGCACTTTCCTTGATTTCCTTCAGCTTGTGGGTGATCAAGATGATGGACTTGCCTTCCTTGGCCAGGTTCTTCATGATCTTGATGAATTCCGTGATTTCCTGCGGTGTCAAGACGGCAGTCGGTTCGTCGAAGATCAGGATGTCGGCCCCGCGGTAAAGGACCTTCAAGATTTCGACTCTTTGCTGCTGAGCGACGGTGATGTCGGAAATTTTGGCGTCAGGGTCGATGGCCAGGCCGTATTGCTCGGACAGGGCCATGATCTTTTCTCTGGCGGTCTTAAAGTCCAGAGCCAGACCCTTGGTGGTTTCGTGGCCCAAGATGATGTTTTCCAGGACAGTAAAGGCCTGGGCCAGCATAAAGTGCTGGTGCACCATCCCGATCCCCAGGCTGGTAGCGACGTTCGGGCCGGAGATGTTGACCTTCTCGCCCCGTACGTAGATTTCGCCAGAGGTTGGTTCCAGCAGGCCGGACAGGATACTCATTAAAGTAGACTTGCCGGCGCCGTTTTCGCCAAGAAGCGCCAGGATTTCGCCCTCGCGGAGCGTGAGGTTGATATCGTTGTTGGCTTTAAAACCGTTAAAGTCTTTCACGATATGGCGCATCTCAATGATGTTTTTGATCTCTTTTTCCATATGACAAAACTTTCTTTATTACTTTTACAAAAAACACCCCGTAATATTGCGGAGTGTTTCAGATTGACTACTATATATTGTGCTACTTACTTGGAGTAGTTGCAACTTTAATTTTGCCAGCCAGGATCTGCTTGCGGGCAGCTTGAACTGCCTTCCAGGTCTTGGCATCAAGGTTCCCCTTAGTGACAGAGACGCCATCGTGAGCTAAGCCGTAGGAAATTACCTTACCGCCAGGGAATTTGCCCTTGTAGGCTTTGTCAGCGATGTCCTTGCATGCGAAACGCAGCCCCTTTAATACGGAGGTCAGCGTAAAGTTGGCCTTCTTGCCGTCTTTTGAAGTGTAGTTGCCCAGGCTTGACTGGTCAACGTCGACACCGATGACCCAGACCTTCTTGGCAGCAGTAGTTGCCTTGTTGCGGGTCTTGGCTTCGGTGAAGACACCGTTACCGGCGTTGCCGGCAGCTTGGTAGATGATGTCAGCGCCGTC
>NZ_BOCG01000532.1 GCF_016587775.1 Lactobacillus nasalidis
CCGGGTCTTCGTGCCCGTCAAGAGCTCGGGCCGCTACCTTTACTTCGGCAACGACAGCGGCAGCCGGGTCTACCGCATGAAGATCAAGAGCGGCTCCTTCAAGAAGCTGGCGGGCTACGTGGCCAGCGCCCAGGAAAAGCAGGAGGTCAGCTTCCTGCACCTGAAGAAGCTCTACGTGCCTTTCTACGCCAAGGCCGTCAAGGTCAAGGAGTACAGCTATCTGATCAGCTACCAGTCAAACAGCTACTACGCTTCCCGCCTGCTGGGCAGCAACTACCGCAAGACGGTGGCCAAGAACGGCCGGTCGGTCTACACCTCCGGCTACTCCAAGCGCCTGCAGCTGCCCTTGGACGGCAAAAACAACGACCACCAGTACCTTTACCGGACTTACCTGACCAGCCCGGGCCGGACGACGACCCAGCGCATGCTGGAAAGCGCGGCTTACGTCAAGCAGCTGGGCTTGTCGGAGCAGGATTTGAGATTTTTTGAAAGCAGTGGCAAGACGGTGTCCTACATCAACTATATTGAAGGCTACCCGATTTTTGCCAACGACAGCCTGCCCCAGGCCCAGGTGACCCTGTCCAGCGAGTCGGTCAGCGTCAGCTTCAGCAGCATGAGCCTGCAGATTCCGATCCCGTATGACGGGCACACGAAAACCCTGCCTAAGACCGCGACCCTGCTCAAGGAACTGGCCAGCATCGGCATCAAGGAAAGCGAGATTGAAAAAATCGCCATCGGCTACCATGTTCAAGCCGATAAAAAGCGCAGCGACCTGATCACGCTGGTGCCGAGCTACTACATCAAGGTTGACGGCAGCTGGAACAGCCTGGCCGGCTGGAAGAAGGCCAAGGCAGCCAACGTCGACATCCTGACTGAGGCGCCAAGCTCCAGCAGCTACTCCTCGTCCAGCACGGACTCCAGCTCCAGCGAAAGGTCAGCGGCCAGCTCCAGTTCTAGTTCCAGCCTGGCCGGCAGCCAGGCGCCAGCCAGCAGCCAGACGCAGGCGTCTAGCAGCTCGCGCTACAGCCAGCCGGCAGCTGAATCCAGCGCCAGCTCCAGCAGTGTCAGCTCCAGTTCGGCAGCCGCGTCCAGTTC